>NZ_JBHVER010000010.1:0-46475 GCF_042802195.1 Kitasatospora sp. NPDC057500
TCCCCACATGAGTGGAATCACCTTTTATTTACAGCGACCCACAGCCCGCCACCCACACCCCGCCCGGCCGGCCGGCACCACACCCGGCCCCCCGGCCGGGCCCCCCCCCCCCCCCCCCCCCCCCCCACCCCCCCCCCCCCCCCCCCCCCCCGCCCGGCCCCGGCCCCGGCGCCCGGCGGCGGGGGAGGGGAGGGGCCGGCCGCTGCGCCCGCGACCAGCGGCGGGGCGGGGCAGCCCCGCCGGGGGAGGAGCCGTCGGCCCGCCCCGCCCGCCCTGGCCTGTCCGGCTCGCGGCCTGCCCCGGCCTGTCCCGCCCGCCGCCTGCCCTGGCCTGTCCTGGCCTGTCCCGCTCGCCGTCTGTCCCGGCCCGTTCGGCTCGCCGCCTGTCCCGGTGTGTTTCCGGGCAGCGCGGACGGCGGGGAGGGGCGACGGCTGTGCGTCGTCCCTCCCCGCCGTCCGGTCGCTCGCGGGTCCGGTCGTGCTATTTCCTGCGGGCGAGTGTGATCCCGTCGGCCATGGTGAGCATGGAGACGTCCACGCGGGGGTCCTCGTGCAGGGAGGCGTTGAGGGCCCGGACGGCGAGGGTGTCGGGGTCCTGGCTGGCGGGGTCGATCACGCGGCCGAAGAAGAGCGTGTTGTCGATGACGATCAGCCCTCCGGGTCGTACGTGGGTGAGTGCGGCCTCGTAGTAGGTCCCGTAGTTGGCCTTGTCGGCGTCGATGAACGCGAGGTCGAAGCTGTCGGGGCCGCGTTCGCCGGCGAGGTCGGCGAGGGTCTGGGCGGCGTCACCGAGGCGTACGTCGATGCGGTCGGCGACGTCGGCGCGTTTCCAGAAGTCGGCGCCGATCGCCGGCCACCGTCCGTTGAGGTCGAGGGTGACGACGGTGCCGCCGGGGGGCAGTGCGCGGGCCATGCACAGGGTGCTGTAGCCGGTGAAGGTGCCGATCTCCAGGACGGAGGCGGCGTTGCACAGGCGTACCAGGAGGGCGAGGAGTTGGCCTTCCTCGGCCATGACCTGCATGGCGGCGCCGGCGGGCAGTTGTCCGGTGAGGGTCCTGAGTTCGGCGAGGACGGGGTCCTCGCGCAGGGACACGGAGCGGACGTAGTCGCGGATCTCGGGTGTGGCCATGATCTGTTCTGCCATGGCGCTGCCTCACTTCCTGGCGACGCAGGCGAAGGACAGCGGGATGGGGTCGCCGGGGATGCGCCAGTTGTGGTCGCCGTCGGGGACCATGAGGGGCAGGCGCTGGCGGGCGTCGTAGGGGACCTCGCGCAGGCGTTCGATGGTCAGGCCGGCGTCTATGAGGGCGTTGACGACCTCTTCGACGGTCCAGCGCCAGCCGTAGATGGAGTGCTTCTCGACCTCGACCTCGTCGGCGATGCGGTCGGCGTAGCTCTTGGTCATCTCGTGGTGGACGTCGCGGGACTGGAACAGGGAGCGGGCGACGCGCAGTTCGCCGTCGACGTCGCCGAAGAGGGTGAGGATGGGGTGGATCTCGACGATGGTGAGGGTGCCGCCGGGCTTGACGTACTGGGCGGCGACCTTGGCCCAGCCGGCGATGTCGGGCAGGAAGGAGAGGGTGCCGTAGCCGGTGAACACCATGTCGAACTCGCCGTCGAGGACGGCGGGCAGGTCGTAGAGGTTGGACTGGACGAAGCGGGCGTCGAGGCCGAGTTCGCCGGCGAGGCCGCGGGCGATGCCGATGGCCTCGTCGGAGATGTCCATGCCGGTGACGTGGGCGCCCATGCGGGCCAGGGAGAGGGAGTTGACGCCGATGTGGCACTGGAGTTCCAGCAGGGAGCGGCCGCTGACGTCGCCGAGTTCCTCCCGCTCCAGGCGGCGCAGCATGTTGTGGCCCTGGCGGAAGCGTTCGACGTCGTAGTAGGAGGACTGCATGTGGGCCCGTGCGCGCAGGTTGAAGCCTTCGCGGTTGGCGGTGATTTTCTCGAGGTCGCTCATGGAGGCGGTCATCGGTGGGTCCCTTCGGCGTGGATGGGGGGTCGTGGGCGGTCGCCGGCGACCAGGGGTGCCAGTTCGCGGCGGCTGGTGACGCCGAGCTTCTGGTAGGCGCGGCCGAGGTAGTTGTCGACGGTGCGGGCGGACAGGCCCAGCCGGTGTCCGATGGCGGGGCTGGTGTAGCCCTTGGCGGCCAGCAGGGTGACGTCCCGTTCGCGCCGGGTGAGCTCGACCAGCGGGGCGGTGAGCCGCAGTAGCGGGGTCGTCGCGTTGGGGCAGGCGACGGGGCTGGGGGGTGTGGCGGTGTGGCGCAGGGCGGCCGCGGCGGTGGCGGTCTCGGCGGCGAGGAGGTCCATGTTGAGGCGGGTGAAGGTGGTGGTGGCGGTGTCGAGGGCCTGGGGGTCGGAGCGGGCGAGCGCGCCGGCGGCCTCGGCCATGGCCGGCACGACGGGTCCGTGGACCATGCCGGCGAGCGCGGCGAGGCGGTGGCGGACGGCGTTGGGGTTGCCGAGGCGGGCCACGTCGTAGCTGGCGGTGGCCTCGACGGCGTACTGGCCGAGGGCCATGGCGATGTCGGCGGCGGCCAGGGCCTGGCGGGCGGCGTGGGTGGTGTTCCCTGCGGCGGCGGTGGTCCAGGCCTGGCTGAGGGTCAGCCAGGGCAGGAACAGGCGGCTTTCGGGGGGCCGTTCGGCGGGGCGGGGGGTGCGGGGTGCGCGGTCGCGGTCGCCGGCTGCGGCGAGCTGCGCCAGGCAGGGGGCGAGCATGGGGCAGGTGGTGCCGCCGTCGAACAGGCGGGAGGCGCTCTCCAGTTCGGCGATGGCGGTGGCGAGGTCGCGCAGGGCGAGCCAGCCGTCGGCGCCCGGGGTGTCGTGGGCGGCCCGCTCCTCGCGGTGTCCGTCCTCGGCGATCCGCCAGGCCTGGTGCACGCGGCCGGCCATCAGCAGGGCGATGCAGTGGGCGTAGCGGATCTCGGCGAACCAGGGCTGGCCGGCGCCGGCGGGGCGCTCGACGGCGGCCAGGGCCCGGTCGAACCAGCCGGCGAGGCCGGCCGCGACGACCACGGTGGAGGCGGCCGGGCGCAGCGCCTCCTCGGGCGGGTGCGGGTGGGGCGCCTCGCCGTGCGCGGCCAGGGCCGTGTGGGTGCAGCCGGCCAGGAGCAGCAGGCCGGTGCGGTGGGCGATGCCGGTGGCCGCGGCCCCGTCCGGTGCCCGCAGCGCGCCGCCGTCCGCGCCGCCGTGCGCGGCGCCGTTCGCAGCGCTGTGCGCGCCGCGGTGGTCCGTGCGGTGCGCGGTGTCCTCGGCGGTGGTCACCGTCCAGCGGGTGCAGGGCGGTGCGGGGGCGGGGCCCTGCGGCGGGCCCTGCGGCGGGGCGGGCGCGGTGGCGGGACGCGGCCGGTGTCCGGCGGGTCCGGGTCCTGGAAAGGTGGCGTCGGCGCCGTCACGGGCGGTCACGACGCCGGGCCGAGCGGCCGGCTTTGTCTCGGCAATTGATTGCACAACAAAGAAACCCCCCCTGTGTCGTAAGAAAGATAAGGGCCTTTCGTGCTGGGCCCACTGTCCGGATCGGACGGTGTGTGAGCGGGATTGCGCCCCGCCTGCCCGGTGGTCGGGGCGAGGCGAAGTGGCGTCACTATTCGTGACGTTGTCCTGAATTGATCCCCGGGGGCCTTTGCGCGGCCCTGGACGCCGCGATTGCGGTGGCCGTTCCTCGCGGCGTCCCGGCGGTTTTCCGGCTAGACCTGGACGGCCTTTTCGACGGGGGTGTCGCCGCCGACGACCACGTAGATGCGCCCGGCGGTCTCGGGCCGGTCGAGGAGGGCCGCGAGCACGGCGGCGACGTCCTCGCGGGCGACCTGGTCGAAGCGGGCGCCGCTGGGGGCGAGGCGGTTGCCGGGGGTGAGGTCGACGCTGCCCTCGCCGGGGCCGTCGGTGAGCACGCCGGGGCGCAGGACCGTCCAGTCGAGGTCGGTGCGGGCGAAGACGTGCTGTTCGGCGGCGCGCTTGGCGCGCAGGTAGACGGCGTACCCCTCGCCGATGCCGCGGTCGTCGGCGCAGCCGACGTTGATGGAGCTGACGTGCAGGAACCGTCGGACGCCGGCCTGGGAGGCGCCGTCCATGACGAGGAGGACGGCGGCGCGGTCCATCTTGTCGCGGCGGGCGGCGGTGGCGCTGTTGCCGGAGCCGGCGGAGAAGACGACGGCGTCCGCGCCGGCGACGGCGGCGGCCACCTCGTCGACGGTGGCGCGCTCCAGGTCGAGCAGGGCGGCCTGTCCGCCGGCGGCCTTGACGTCCTCGATGTGGCGGGGGTTGCGCACGATGCCCAGGACCGAGTCGCCGCGTGCGGCGAGGCGCCGGGTTAAGCGCAGGGCGATCTTGCCGTGGCCGCCGGCGATGACAATCTTCATTCGTTACCCTTTTCCCAGGATTCGGTGCTGCGGGCGCGGAGCGATCACCCCGCCGGGCCTGTGCCGTGCCAAGTGATCATTTGCCGGCGACCCGGCCCAGCCCGGTCATTGACGTGCACGTTCTGACAAGCGAAATGATGGCATTGTCCTGCCGCCCGTCCCGGCGGCCTCAAACGCGTCAATCGAATGGTGCATCGGTTGCACCTATTGGTCAATCGGGTCGGCGCCGCTGTCGCGGGAGTCGAGGTCAACCTGCGGCCGGGCGGCCAGTGACCACAGGTAGCTCAGCGGCTCGCCGTCGGGTTCGTCCGTGTACTCCGCGATCAGCTCCTGCATCCGGCGGCGCAGCGAGTCCACCGACTCGGGCCGCAGGCGCAGCACTCCGCGCTTGGCGCCGCGCCCCGAGTCCTTGCCGGCGGCGATCAGTTCGGTGCGGTGGGCGCCGATCACGGCGAGGTCGACCTGCTGGGCCAGGCCGGAGTCGTCGGGCAGGATGATCAGGCCCCAGGTGCGGGCGGTGGCGCGGTAGGGGCGCTGCAGCGCGCCGTGCTCGCCGGTGCAGACCGGTTCGGCCACCAGGAAGTTCGTCTTCACCAGGGCGCGGACGTGGCGCAGGGTGGTCGCGGGAGCGAGGTCGAGTTCGACCGACAGCTCCTTGTTGGTGAAGGCGCGGTCCAGGCACAGCCGCAGGATGCGCCAGCGGACCGGGTGCCCGAGTGCTTTGAGGTCTTCGATCGTCGCTTCCACAGGGGGCACCCTACCTTGCGAAGCCGTCGGCGGTTTGCTTCACTACCATCGATATCATTCTGTGCAATCGGTTGGAGGGTCTGTGATCGAGCAGCTCCGGGCCTGGGTGGACGGCCGCGACCTGGATGGTGAGCTGGCCGAATGGATCTCCCGGCCGAGCGTCAGCCGCACCGGGGAGGGCATGGCCGAGGCCGCCGCCCACGGCCTGCGCCTCCTGCGTGCCTCGGGCCTCCAAGCGCGCGAGGTCGCCACCGGCGGCTGGCCCGCGCTGGTGGGCACCGCGGACGGGCCCGGCCCGCACGTGCTGATCTACGGCCACTACGACGTCCAGCCCGCCGGCCCCCTCGAACTGTGGACCACGCCGCCGTTCGCGCCCTCGATCCGCGACGGACGCATGTACGGGCGCGGCGCGGGCGACAACAAGGGACAGCACCTCGCCCAACTGCTGGGACTGCGCGCACTGCGCGAACTGACCGGGGGATTCCCCTGCCGCGTCACGGTCCTGCTCGACGGCGAGGAGGAGATCGGCAGCCCCAACCTCGCCGAGGCCGTACGCCAGGTGGGCCGCCCCGACCTGGTGATCTGGAGCGACGGCCCGGTCCACGACTCCGGCCGCTCCTCGGTGGTCCTGGGCGTGCGCGGCATCCTGATGTTCGAACTGCGCGCACGCGGCGCCAACCGGCCCCTGCACTCGGGCAACTGGGGCGGCGTCGCCCCCAACCCGGCCTGGGCACTGGTCCAGCTCCTGGCGACCATGCGCTCACCGGAGGGCACCGTGACCGTCGAAGGGTTCGCCGACGACGTCGCACCGCTGACCGCGGGCCAGCGCGCCGCCCTGGAGGACCTCCCGGTGGACGTGGCCGCCGCCCTCGAAGGAATCGGCGCCAGCGAAATGGAACCGCCGGCCGACCTGGGCTTCCACGAGCGCCTGGCCGTACCCACCCTGACGGTGAACTCCCTGAGCTGCGCCGACTCCGGCGACCACCGGGCGGTCATCCCCGACATCGCGATCGCCCGCTGCGAGGCCCGCCTGGTGGCCGGCCAGACACCCCAGCGCGTCGCCGACGCCATCCGGCGGCACGTCGCAAGATACGCTCCCGAGGTCGAGTTCGTGCCCGACGCTGCCATGACACCCTCCAGCACCTTACCCGAGTCCCCCTACACGGCGACGATCCTGCGCGCCGTCGAGGACGTCCTCGGCCACCGCCCCGTCCTGGTCCCCGCCCTCGGCGGAAGCCTGCCGATCTCCGTCCTCAGCGACGGCCTCTCCTGCCCCTGCTACGGCGTACCGCTGGCCAACGTCGACGAGGCCAACCACGCACCCGACGAGAACCTCGACCTCGACCGCTTCCGCCACGGCATCGTCACCGCCGCCTCCATCCAACTCGCCCTGGCGGCCCACTCATGACCCTCTGGGGAGCCTGGCCCGCCACCAGCGGCTTCGCCTACGTCAGCGACGCCTCCGGCCGCCCGCAGCCCTGGCTGCAGACCTGGCAGGGCCACACCCGCATCCTCCCCGTCGAGGGCGCCGTCACCCGCCTGGCCTGGCGCCCCGACGAGAGCCGCCTGCTCGTCGTCACCGACGTCACCGGCACCCAGGACTACCGCCTCGCCGAAATCGACCCGCTCACCGGCGACGTGGAATGGATCGCCACCGAACCCGGCGTGCGACGCGAGATCGGCGTCCCCTACTCCAGCGCCAGCCACCCCTACAGCCCCGACGGACGCCTGCTCGCCTACGCCACCAGCGCCCGCGACGCCACCTGCCTCGACGTCTACGTCCGCGACCTCACCGACGCCACCACCCGCATGGTCCTCGAAGGCGACGACCGCTACGTACCCGTCTGCTTCTCACCCGACTCCCGCCACCTGCTCGTCCTGAAGTTCCACCAGAACACCGACCACGACCTCTACACCTGCGACCTCACCACCGGCCGCGTCCACCACCTCACCCCCCACCACGGCCCGGCCAAGTACCAGGCCGGCGGCTGGAACGAGGACGGCATCTACCTGTGCACCACCGAGGGCCGCGACCACCTCGGCGTCGCCCTGCTGCGCCCGGGCCGGCCCCTGGAGTGGATCGCCACCCCCGACGCCGACGTGGAGAACGTGATCGTCGGCCCCCAGGTCGTGTGGACCGTGCCCCGCGACCAGCGCACCCTCCTGTGCACCCGCGACACCACCCTCGAACTGCCCGGCTTCGCCTCCCAGCCGTTCGGCTACGACGGCTTCGTGCCCCGCTTCGCCGGCGAGCGCCTGCTCGCCCAGGTCGGCGCCGGCGACCGCGCCACCGACTACCACCTCGCCGACCTCGCCACCGGCCGCACGCGGCAGCTCACCGACTTCGGGGCGGACCTGCCCGCCGACCTCGTCGCACCGACGACCGTCTGGTTCACCGGGACCGACGGACTGGAGATATCCGGCCTGCTGTACCGCCCGCCCGCGGCCGCCGCCGGCCCCGTCCCCGCCGTCCTCACCGTCCACGGCGGCCCCGAATGGGCCGCCCTGCCCGTCCACGACCCGCTGATCCAGCGCCTGGTACGCGCCGGCATCGCCGTCCTCGCCCCCAACGTCCGCGGCTCCACCGGACGCGGACTGGCCTACCAGCGCCTGATCTACCGCGACTGGGGCGGCGGCGACCTCGCCGACCTCGAAGCCTGCGCCCGCTACCTGCGCACCCTGGAGTGGGTCGACGGCGAGCGGCTCGGCGTCCACGGCATGTCCTACGGCGGCTTCGCCGCCCTCAGCTGCCTGACCCGGCTGCCCGGCTACTGGCGGGCCGGCGCCGTCATCTGCGGCCCCGCCGACCTCGAATCCGACGTCCGCGCCCTGCCCCCCACCTGGAGGCGGCGCGTCACCGAATGGATCGGCGACGTCGAGGACCCCGAGGACCTCGCCAGGCTGCGCGAGGCCAGCCCGCTCACCCACGCCGCCCGCATCCAGGCCCCCGTGCTCCTGGCCCACGCCGTCGACGACGCCACCGTCGTCATCAACGGCACCGAGCAGCTCCACAAGACCCTGACCTCCCTGGGCAAGACCGCCCGGTTCATCCGCCTCTCCCGCGGCCACCTCCCGGACGACCGCGAGGAACGCGACGCACTCGACGCCGCCGTCGTGCAGTGGTTCCACGACCACCTCACCGCGCACCCGCCCGCCGCGAAAGAGGCCCCCCGCCACCACCCCTGACCGCACACCGCGCACACCGCGCACACCCCGGCACCCGGGGGCCACGGCCCCCGCACGCCCGCACGCCCGCCGGGACACCCCGCACCACACGACCACCGAAGCACACGAGGGGGCACGCGCCCATGAGAACCACCGCCTCCTGCCCGACCGGCAGGAGAACCACCACCGCCGCCCCTGCGCACACCACCGCGCACCAGGGCGCACACCCCGACGAGGCCCGGCGCCGCACCCCCGCGCACCAGGGCGCACACCCCGACGAGGCCCGGCGCCGCACCCCCGCGCCCCACCGCCTCCCCTTGACACCACGCACCTGACCAGCACCCGAAAAAACCCACCCAGAAAGGGTAGGCACAGACAATGTCTCCTGCAGTCGCCGGCGCCGAGGCGCCACCTCGCCGACGCCTCGGCTTGATCCTGGCACTGCTGGCCTTCGCCCAGTGCATCTACGCCATCGACTACAGCATCGTTTTCGTGGCACTGCCCGAGATCCGTACCGGCATCGGATTCTCCGCACAGACCCTCCAATGGGTCGTCAGCGCCTACGCCGTCGCCTTCGGCGGCTTCCTGCTCCTCGGCGGCCGCGCGGCCGACCTCTTCGGACGCCGACGCATGTTCACCTTCGGCCTGTTCCTCTACGCCGTCTCCTCCCTCGCCGGAGGACTCGCGGGCGACCCCACCACCCTGATCGTCGCCCGCGCCGTCCAGGGCATCGGCGGCGCCTTCCTCGCCCCCGCTACCCTCTCCCTGGTCACCACCACCTTCGCCGAAGGACCCGAGCGCAACCGCGCCCTGGCCATCTGGGGCGGCGCCGGCGGCAGCGGAATGATCCTCGGCTCCCTCCTCGGCGGCGTCCTCACCGGCGCCTTCGGCTGGGCGTCGATCTTCTTCGCCAACGTCCCCCTCGCCGGCGGCGCCATGCTCCTGGCCTTCGCCATCATCCCCAAGGACACCGAACTCGGCTCCTCCGGACGCAAGTTCGACCTGCCCGGCGCACTCACCGCCACCGTCGGCTCCACCCTGCTGGTCTTCACCCTCGTCCAGGGACCGGAGTCCGGCTGGACCTCCCCGACCATCCTCATCAGCGCCGCCATCGCGATCGCCGTCCTCGCCGTCTTCCTCACCATCGAAGGCCGGGGCCGCGACCCGCTGCTGCCACTGCGCCTGTTCCGCAACCGCAACCTGAGCACCGGCACCGTCGTCACCTTCATCTTCATGGGGACGTTCGGCGCCCTGCCCTACTTCTTCACCGTCTACTTCCAGAGCGTGTTCGGCTACTCCGCCACCAAGAGCGGCATCGCCTTCCTCCTGCCGTGCGTGGGCGTGCTCATCGGCAACCTCTCCGGCGGACGGCTCGCCACCCGCTTCGGCGTACGGGCCACCCTGACCGGCGCGCTCCTGCTGGGCCTCGTCGGCACCGTGGCCTTCGCGCTCTCCGTCTCGGCGAACGGCTCCTACCTGTCGATGGCACCCGGCGTACTCATCCTCAGCCTCGGCCAGGGCACCATCTTCACCGCGATGTACGCGGCCGCGACCACCGGCGTCGCCGCCGAGGAACAGGGCATCGCCTCCGGCGTCGCCTCCACCGGCCAGCAGGTCGGCGCCGCGGTCGGCCTCGCCGTCCTGGTGGCGGTCGCCAACTCCGGACACGACGGACTGGCCGGCGAGGCACTGCGCGTGGCCACCGCCGACGGCGTGCGCTCGGCCATGTGGGCCACCGTCGCCGGCATCGCCCTGATCGTGCTGGTCGTCTTCAACTTCCGACGCACCCCGCAGCCCCCGGCCGCCGAGCCGACGAAGCAGGACGACGTCACCTACGCCGTCTGACCCACCGCCAAGAACAAGTAAAAGATGATTCCACTCCATGTCCCCACATGAGTGGAATCACCTTTTATTTACAGCGACCCACAGCCCGCCACCCACACCCCGCCCGGCCGGCCGGCACCACACCCGGCCCCCGGGCGGGGCCACCCCCGACACCCCAACCCCTCCCACACCCCCGAGCCCGGGCCCGGGCCGACCGACCCCTGACCGGCCGGCCCCCGCCCACGAGAGCGACGCGCCACCCACCACCCCGCACCCCCGCGCCAGTCCGCACCGCAAGCACCCTCAGGCACCACAGAGAAGGAGGCGAAACCCCTGTGTACGAGACCGTGAACGTGGTCGGTGTCGGCGGTTCCAGCCGGCCCGGATCAACCGCCGAGCAGGCCCTGCGGGTGGTCCTGGACGCCGCACAACAACGCGGCGCGTCCGTCCAACTGATCGCCGGCCCCGCCCTGGCCATGCCCCTCTACGACCCCCGCAACGGCGCCCCCACCCCCCAGGCCCGCCGATTCCTCACCGCCGTCGCCGCCGCCGACGCCCTCGTCATCGCCAGCCCCGCCTACCACGGCGGAATCTCCGGCCTGGTCAAGAACGCCCTCGACCACGTCGAGGAACTCCGCGAGGACACCCGCCCCTACTTCAGCGAACGGGCCGTCGGATGCGTCGCGGTCGCCCAGGGCTGGCAGGGCGCCGTCTCCACCCTCGCCGCCCTGCGCGACGTCACCCACGCCCTGCGCGGCTGGCCCACCCCGCTGGGCGCCGCCATCAACACCACCACCTCCCGCTTCTCACCCGCCGGCGACTGCAAGGACCCCCACGTCCAAAGACAGCTGGAGGAGATAGCCGCCCAGGTCGTCGAGTTCGCCACCATGCGCACCCTCGCCACCCGGACGGAAAGCGCCCGGCGATGACCGCCACCACCGCCCGACCCCCCCTCCTCCACGGCCCCCTCACCATCCCGCGACCGGTCCCCGACCCCGCGCTGCGCCTCTTCCTCTTCCACCACGCCGGCGGCTCGCACCTGCTCTACCAGGGCTGGGAGGCGGCCTTCCCCGCCGACTGGGAGGTGTGCCTGGTGGACGCCCCCGGCCACGGGAACCTGCGCGGCGAGCCGCTGATCGAGACCGGCGACGGCCTCGTCGACTACTTCCTGCACGCGCTGAAGCCGTTCACCGACCGCCCCTACGCCCTCTTCGGCCACAGCATGGGCGCCCTGGCCGCCTACGAACTCACCCGGCGCCTGACCGAGGACGGCCACCGCCCGCCCCGCTGGACCGGCCTGTCCTCCTGCCCGCCCCCCGCCGCCGACCGGCGCACACGCCCCCCGCTGACCGAGGCCCGGCTGCGCGCATGGCTCAGGTCCACCGGAGGCACCCCGCCCGAGGTCCTCGACACCCCCGCCCTGTGGCGCCTGTTCGCCCCCGTCTTCCGCAACGACCTCACCCTGGTCAGCACCTGGCGCCCCGACCCCCGCCCCGACCCCCTGCCCGTGCCCCTCGCCGTCTTCGGCGGCACCGACGACACCGTGGTGAGCGCCGAACACCTCACGGCCTGGGCCCCCCGCACCCGCCGCTTCCACGGCCCCCACCTCTACCGCGGCGGCCACTTCTACCTGCACGCCCACGCCCCCGCCCTCGCCGCCCGCATCACCCGCGCCCTCACCGCCTGACCCCTGCCCGGCCACGCCGCCCCCGCACGGCCCCACCCCCCGGGGCCGTGCGGCAGGCCGCCCCCGACCTCGGACCTGCGAGGGTGACCGCCACCGGCGCCGGCGCGACACTGGGGCACACCGAAGGCCCGGCAGGAGACCGGGCCCGTCCACCCGGGGGGAGCACCACATGAAGCACACCCGCACCAAGCCCACCGCCACGTCCTCGAACACCCGACGCAGGACGGCGGCCTCGGCCCTGGCCGCCCTCGCCTGCACCATCGGCCTCACCCTCCACGGCGCCCCCGCGGCCCAGGCCGCCAACGCCTACGACGGCAAGGACCCCCAGACCACCGGGTGTTCGAACAACTCCACGACACTCTCCTCCGCCCCGCTGAAGACCAGCACGGGCCACCAGGTCGGCACGATCGAGATGCGCTACAGCTACACCTGCAAGACCCAGTGGATCCGCATCCACTCGACGGTGACCGACTGCAGCGGCCAGCCCTGCGGCAACGACGCGAGGATCCACCGCACGAGCGCCACCTCCGACGGCGGCACCAACTGGTTCGGCCGCAGCCCCGACGTCGCCTCCGGCGAGCCCTACCAGTGGAGCCGCATGGTCTACACCCCGAACACCCGCGCCTGCGGCACCGGCTGGGCCGACACCGGCGTGTCCTACGCCCACCCCAACGGCCGCGCCGGCACCGAGATCTGCGGCTGACACCCCGCCCCCGCCCCCGCCGCCACACCACAGGGCCCGTACAGGGCCGGGGGCGGCTCCGCGCCCCGCGGAACACCCCTCCCACCCCTTCCCCGCCCACCCGCCACCCGGAACGCGCCCGCCCCGCCCGCCGGCCCCCGCGCCGGGCCGGCCGGGCCGGGGGAGCGGGGGAGCGGGGAGGAAGGCCGCCGGCCCCGCTCGGCAGGAGACGGGCGACACCCAGCCTGCCCCGAGGAAACCCCGCCACCGCGCCCCCCCCACCCCTGCGCGCGCGGGGGCACGACCACGCCACGCCACCGGACCCGACCCCCTTCGAGGGCCGGCCCGACCGGCCCGCCAGCGCCGCAACCCGCCGGGCACCCCGACGCCGTCGCCGCCGAACCGGCCGGCACCGGGACAGCCCTGCCCGCCGACCCCACCGCCTTCCACAACGGCACCGACAGCCACCAGAGCCTGGACGCGGCGCCGGCCACGGCCCGCCCGAACCACACCGCCCCGCCGCCACCCGGCCCGGCGGCACCCGGCACCCACGCCTACGAGGCGGCCCCCGCCGCGCCCGACCCACGGGCCCGAGCCGGACGAACCGGCCGCGCCCCGCCGACCGCCCCGGGGACACCGCCTGGCGCGCCCCTCCTCCGAGGAGTCCGCGCACCGCTTCCGGGCAAAGAACCCGCCGGCCGCCTCGCGCACGACGAGCAGCCCCTGGCCCAGGCCGCGACCGGCCCCTCCCGGACCGCGCAACCCCACCACGCGCCGGAGCGCCCCGAACACCGCTGCAGCCCCGCCCGCCTGACCGGACATCAGACCCACGCCCCGGCGGGCGAACTCCTGTGCGAAGCCGGACCGCCTTGCGGTATCGTGCACGAAGGAGTGCCGGGAAGCCTGGTCGGCGAACAAGGGACAGCTGTGTCCGCGGGCCGGTCCGGGGGTGATGTGCGTGGCACTCGACGCGAGGTCCGCCGGCACGCCCACCGCCCGGCCGCGCACCCGCCGCCCTCGCACCGGCCCAGGCGCCTACGCGCCCGTCCGAGAACCACGACACCGTCCGGCGTCCCGCACGCCCGCAGCCGTCCGACCCCCGAAAGGGCGGGGCGGCACGCCCCGGCGTCGGCGACCCGCGCGCACGGGCCACGCACCGGACCGGGGGGAGAACCGTCATGATCCACCGTCCCTCACCATGGACCCGCACCGGCGGCGCGCTGCTCGCCGCTGCGGCCCTCGCCCCGGCAGCGGCCGCCTGGTACCTGTTCGCCGCCCTGCTGCCGGACGACGCCGAGCGCTACCGCTCCTACACGGCCGCCGCCCCCTGCCCGGCCGCGAGTCCGGGCGCGGCCGTCGAGGAGTGCGTGCGCACCGTCCCCTTCACCGTCGCCGGCACGGTCGTGCGGCACGCCGGCAAGAGCTCCGAGTTCCGGGCCACCCTGGACGGCGCGCCGCTGTGGAGCGGCGAGGTGCGCTTCTCCGACGCAGGGCCCCTGCTGGAGGACCTGAAGCCCGGCGAGCGGGTGGACGGCACGGTGTGGCGCGGGCGGGTGATGGGCCTGGAGCGCTCCGGCGTCGCGCAGCGCTCCGCCGACAAGCCCCGCGACGAGGCGCAGTTCACCGCCGCAGCAGGCACCTTCGCCGCGCTGCTCGCCCTGTTCACCGCCGCCGGGGGCGCGCTGCTCCTCGCCGGCCGCCGCGCCACCGCCGCCCTCGCCCGCTCGCTCTTCCTGTGGACGCTGCTCGCCTGCGGCGCGCCCGCGGCCCTCGCGTTCTGGGCCGGCCTGCCGTGGTGGACGGTGCCGGCCGCGGCCGTCCCCGCGGCGCTGTACGCGGCGTGGGTGCTGCGGCGCCGCGACGCCGGGGGAGCGCAGGGGTTCGCGGACGGCCGCCTGCCCGCCTGACCTCCCGTCACGCCCGCCCGGGTACCCGGGCGGGCGGTTCGAGGAGCGGTACCGGTTCAGCTGGCGGCGGCGGCCGACGCGGGGGCGGGGAAGGTCTCGCGGGGCCCGAAGTCGCTGTAGGCCACGGTGACGACGGAGGCGACGCTCGTGCCGCCGCGGGGCACCTTCATGGACTGCTGCTGGGCCAGGATGCGGCCGGCCCGGTCGATCCAGATGTCGTGCTCGACCGCGGTGACGCCCTTGTCGACCAGCTTCTTGTGCTCCTTGGGGGCGATGGCCTTGATCTGGTCGGCCGTCAGGCGCGCGCCGAGGTGGTAGGCCGCGACGCCGTTCTTCTGCTCCATCCCCTTGCGGGCGGCAGGCCCGGCGGCGGCGAGCGCCTTGGCGTAGGCGATGGCGCCGGCCTCGGCCGGGGCGTTGTCGTCCCCGGCGGTGCCCGCCGAGCTCCAGGCACTGCCCGGCTTGGTCCTGTCGCGCATGAAGGTGGCCGTGCCGGTGCTGACCGACTCCATCCACAGCATCGGCTCGTCGCTGTCGCCGAGCGTCATCTTCGTCTCGATCCTGCACTCACGGGTCGGGGTGTTGAAGTTGACCCGCCCGCTCTGGGTGATCACCGATTCCTGGCCGTCCGCCGCCGCGGTCGTCCTCATGGTCTCGGTGGCGGCGTACGGCGTCCGGTCGGCGTTCGCCAGCGCCACCGCGGGGTCGAACGCGCCGGAGGCGTCGACCAGGGCACCGTTGGCACTCGCAAACGCCGTCGCCGTCGCCGTCGCCGTCGGCGTGACGGTCGCGGTCGCACCGGGCGTGCTGCTCGCGCTCGCACTCGGGGTCGCGCTCGCGCTCGCGCTCGGGGTCGCGCTCGGGCTCGCCGCGGCCGGTGCGCTGCCGGCCGTCGAGGCCGACTGCGCGTCGCCGTCGTCGCAGGCCGCCACGGCGGACAGGGCGAGCACCGTGGCAGCGGTGATCAGGGAGGTACGGCGGATCGTCACATCTTCTCCGTCAACTGGGGTGAGCAGGAAGAACACTCCCACGAACCACCCCCGTGTCCGAAGGCATTTTCGACCGCCCCGCCCCACCCGCCCCGACCGGACCCCGGCGACGTCGTCCCCGGCCGCACCGCCCGCCTCCCGCACCCCCGCTGACCGCGTGCCACTGCGGGCCCGGTTCCGGGTCCGTGTCCGCAGACGGGAAGGACGCATTTGTCCGCCTATGGTGGAGTGGCGAGCCCGCGGCCCCCCCAAGCGGCGGGCCCGGCGAGGACCTGAACGCCGAACCGCCCGGGCGCACGCACCGCCACCCGCCCACCCGGGCCGAACGAACCGGAGGACAGCCCGTGCGGATCAATCTGACCAGCGTCTTCGTCGACGACCAGGCGAAGGCCCTGCGCTTCTACACGGAGGTGCTCGGATTCGTGAAGAAGCACGACGTCCCGCTCGGCGAGGACCGGTGGCTGACCGTCGTCTCGGCCGAGCAGCCCGACGGGACGGAACTGCTCCTCGAACCCGACGGCCACCCCGCCGTCGGACCCTACAAGCGGGCGCTGGCCGGCGACGGGATCCCCGCCGCCTCCTTCGCCGTCGACGACGTGCACGCCGAGTTCGAGCGCCTGCGCGGACTCGGCGTGCGCTTCACCCGGGAACCCGTGGAGACGGGACCGGTCACCACGGCCGTCCTCGACGACACCTGCGGCAACCTCATCCAGCTCACCCACCAGCACTGACACCCCCTCCGGCCCCAGCACCCGCCCCGGCCGGGGCCCGCAGACCCGGGTGCCGTAGCGTCAGAACCCCGCCCCCGCACACCCCGCCCCCGCCCGACGGTGCGCGGCAGGACCCGCCAGGCCCTGCCGCGCACGCTCACGTTCCCGACCCCGCCGAGGACGCGGTGCGCACCGTGAGCTTCCTGACACGCTCGCAGGCCGCGGACCGCTCCAGGAACACCCCCACCGACGACGAGGAGGCTGCCGGCCACCGCACCGACACCGCGCAGGTGCGGGCATGCGCGCGACCGCCGGGCGGGAGCGCCTTCGCACTGCGCCGCGCCGCATCGAACCGCAGCGAGCCCGCGGCGAGCCGCAGCGGGGGACGCGCCGAACGGCTGCCCAAGTGGCTGGCTGGAGCACCCGGTGACAGGTAGTGTGACTGAGCGTTTCAGCCGGTGCGGGCCGTTTCCCGTTGCTTCGCGGCGCGGCCGGGGAGCGTGTGGCTCCCGGCCGGTCCGAGTCCCGTGACACCCCAGGAAAGGGCGCCGCCGTGTCGGAGCTTCTCGTCGACTTCATCACCTCCCTCGACGGCTGCGCGTCGGGGGAGGGGTGGCCCGGGTTCTGGGGTCTTGAGGGCCCGGAGTACCTCGCATGGCTCGGTGAGCAGCCCGAGGTCACCTATCTGATGGGAGCGAACACCTACCGCCTGATGTCGGGCTTCGCCGCGGGCGAGGTCCCGGGCGGCCAGGACGGGTTCAGGCCCGAGGAGGAGGCGTCCGTCGACGCGCTCACGCGGGCTGCCAAGGTGGTGTTCTCCTCCTCTCTCGGGGAGCCGCTGACGTGGGCCAACTCCACGCTCGTGCGCGGGGACGCCGTCGAGGCGGTCCGCGGCATGAAGTCGGCCGGTTCGGGGCTCCTCAGTACGATCGGCAGCCTCAGCCTGTGCCGGTCCCTGCTGCGGGCCGGACTCGTCGACCGCTTCCGCGTCGTGATGTTCCCGGTGATCACGGGGGCCACGGGTGCGGAGCGCATCTACGACGGCTATCCGGACGTCGCCCTGGAGATGATCGGGCACCGCACCTTCGACGGCCGTATCCAGCTGGTCGAGTACAGGCCCCGCGTGCTCGACCACCCGCCGCTCGGCGTCCCGGCGTGACCTGCCCCGTCGCAGAAGCCGGCCCGCGAGGGGTCAGCTGCCGCCGCCCCGTTCGTCGTTGGCCGAGAACCGCAGGCGGGTGGCGGCCGCGGCGCCGAGGGCGAGCAGGACGACGGAGATCCACAGGCCGGCCAGGTGGTTGCCGGTGCTCTCCTCGGCCCAGCCCATGACGTAGGGGCCGACGAAGCCGCCGGTGATGCCGACGGTGTTGAGCAGCGCCAGGCCGCCGGCGAGTGTCTTGCCCTCCAGGCGGGTGCCGGGGAAGTTGAACAGGAGCGGCTGGACGACGAAGAACGCCAGGCCGGTGAAGCAGAAGCCGAGCAGGGCGATCACGGGGCCGGCGACGGAGGCGACGACGAGGCCGGCGAACATCATCAGCAGGCCGGTCACCACGAAGTTGCGGGAGCGGCGGGGGGTGGTGGCGCGTGGTGGCACCAGGACGGCGCCGAATGCGGCCGTCACCCAGGGCAGGCTGGTCAGCAGCCCGATGGTGAACGGTGACAGGTGCCCCCAGCCGCCGATGATGCCGGGCAGGAAGTAGACGACGGAGTAGAGCGCCACCTGGTGCGTCCAGTTGGCGAAGATCGCGATGAGCATCTGCCTGTCGCGCAGCACCGTCAGCAGGGAGCCGGAGCTGGTCCCGGCGGCCTTGGCGCCCTCCGCCTGCTCGCGGGCCGCCGCCTCGCTGACCAGCGCCGCCTCCTTGGCGCTCAGCCACGGGGCCGTGGCCGGGCCGTCCGGGAGGTACCGGAAGACGACGAAGGCCAGCAGGACGCAGGGAAGGCCCTCGATGACGAACATCCACTGCCAGCCGTGCCAGCCGCCGATCCCGTCCATCTCCAGGAGCAGACCGCCCAGCGGGTTGCCGAGCACGCTGGCGATCGAGGCCCCGAGCAGCAGCAGGCCGATGGCCCGGCCCCGGGTCTCGGAGCGGAACCAGTACGTGAAGTAGAGGAGGATGCCCGGCAGCAGGCCCGCCTCGGCGGCGCCGAGCAGCAGCCGCAGCGCGTAGAAGGACTTCTCTCCCTGGACGAACGCCATGCAGGCCGAGATGAGGCCCCAGGTGAGCATGATCCGGGTGATCCACCAGCGGGCGCCCACCCGGTGCATGATCAGGTTGCTGGGTATCTCGGACGCCGCGTAGGTGAGGAAGAACAGTCCGGCTCCGAGCCCGTAGGCGGCGGCGGATATGCCGAGGTCGGCCTCCAGCCGTTCCTTGGCCAGGCCGATGTTGGTCCGGTCGAGGAACGACATGATGTAGGCCGCCAGCAGCAGCGGCATCAGCCGGCGGAGGTTGCGTCTGTCCAGCTCGCCGAGGGTGTCACGGGGCGTGGGGGCGGAGGGCATCGGTGTCCTTAGGGGAGGGTCCAGGCGGTCCGCGGGGTGCGGGACCGGGGCCGGGGTGTGGGGCCGCCGGCCGGGGCCGGGCGGTGCGGCAGGCGCGAGGCCGTGGCGCGTGCGGCACCGCCCGGGGGAGGGGGGAGGGGGTTCAGAGCAGGATCCGCATCGGGTCGCCGAGCGCGCCGGTGAAGGCGGCGAGCCAGCGGGCGGCGACGGCGCCGTCCACCGGCCGGTGGTCCACGGAGAGGACCACGGTCATCGTCCTGGCCGCGGTGACCGCGCCGTCGCGGACCACGGCCTGCTCCCGTACCGCGCCGACGGCCAGGATGGCGGCCTGCGGCGGGTTGATGATGGCGGCGAACTCCTCGACCCCGTACATCCCGAGGTTCGAGATCGTCAGGGAGCCGCCTTCCAGGTCGGCCTGGCGCAGGGTGCCGGAGCGCGCCTGCTCGGCGCGCTCGCGGGTGGCGGTGGCGACCGCCGACAGCGACATGCGCTCGACGCCCCGCAGGACCGGTGTCAGCAGCCCCCGGTCGGCGGCGACGGCGATGGAGATGTCCACGCCCTCGTAGCGGCGTACGGCGTCCGCGTGCCAGGTGGCGTTCATCTCGGGTACGGCCGTGTGCGCGAGCGCGGCGGCCTTGACCAGGAGGTCGTTGAGGGAGACCTTGACCGGGCCCGCCGCGTTGATCCGCTGCCGCAGGGCGAGCAGTTCGTCCACCTCGCAGGTCGCGCGGAGGTAGAAGTGCGGGGTGTGCTGCTTGCTCTCGGTCAGCCGTGCGGCGATGGCCCGCCGCATCCGGGTGTGCGGGATGTCCCGGTAGCCGGCCCCCGCCGGCGCGGCCGGCGCGGCCGGTGTGGCCGGGGCCTGCACCGGCACGGATGCGGGAGCCTGCACCGGTGCGGCGGGCGCGGCCCGGTCCGCCGGCTCCCGGGGCGGGGCGGCCGGCTCCGGCCGGTGCGGCCGGGCGGCGGCGGCCTCGACGTCCCGGCGCACGATCCGCCCGCCCGGGCCGGTGCCGGTCAGCTCGGCCAGTTCCAGTCCGGCCTCGCGGGCCAGCCGGCGGGCGAGGGGACTGCTGAACAGCCGCGCGCCGGTGGCGGGTCCGGCCTCTACCACCGGGAGCGCCAGGGCCGCGGGGGTCGCCGGGGTCGCGGGGGGCTGCGGTAGGGCGTCGGGGGCGGGGGTGTCCGGGACGGTCCGCCGTTCGGGGCGGACGGTGTCGGCCTCGGCGGCGGGGGCCACGCCCAGTTCGGCGAGCAGCGCGTCGAGGTCCCCGACGGGCTCGTCCGGCGCGCCGAGGACCGCGACGGGGGTACCCACCGCGATCTCGGTGCCGGGCTCGTACAGCGTCTTGAGCAGGACGCCGGGGCGCTCGGCGGGGACCTCGACCTCCGCCTTGTCGGTCTCGATGCAGATCAGCGCGTCGTTCGCCGCGAAGGCGGCGCCCTCGGCCACCTGCCAGGCGGACAGCACTCCCGCCGTGTCGTCGGCGGACACCGCCGGCATGCGGAACAGTTCAGCCATGGGGAACCCTCCTGGGTCGCGTGGGGGCGGGTCAGTTCTCGGTGACCCGGCGGAGCGCGGCCAGGGCCTCCGGGGTCCGCGCGATGGCCGCGCGCTCCAGCACCTTGCTGATGCTGGGCGAGGACTCCCCGGCGGTGAGGCGCTGGACCGGCTGGTCGAGCCAGTCGAAGTAGCGGCGCTGGATCTCGTCGGCCAGCCAGCCGCCGTAGGAGGTGCCGAGGGGGCCCTGTTCGGCGAGGAGCACGTTGTTGGTCTTGCGGATGCTCTCGCCGAGGGTGTCCCAGTCCAGGCTGGCCCGGTCCAGCCAGCGCAGGTCGATCACCTCGGCGTCCAGCCCCAGCTGTTCGACGGCCTCCAGGACGTGGCCGGTCATCGCGAGGTAGGAGACGACGGTGAGGGCCGAGCCGGTGCGCCGCACCGCCGCCTTGCCCACCGGCAGGCAGTAGTCGAGGTCGTCCACCGGGCCGGTGCCGGTGGAGTTGTACAGGTCCACGTGCTCCAGCACCACCACCGGGTCCTTGCAGGCCAGTGCGGAGTTCATCAGGCCGACGTAGTCGAAGGGGGTGGAGGGGGCGACGATCCGCCAGCCGGGCGCCGTGGCGAAGACGCCGGCCGGGTCCATGGAGTGCTGGGAGCCGTAGCCGGTGCCCATGGCGACCTTGCTGCGCAGTACGAGCGGCACGTCGCCGTCGCCGCCGAACATGTGCCGCGCCTTGCCGATCTGGTTGAAGATCTGGTCGGCCGCGACCCACATGAAGTCGGCGTACATGAACTCGACCACCGGTGTGTAGCGGCCGTCCAGCGCGATGCCGCAGCCGAGTCCGGCGAAGGCGTTCTCGCTGATGGGCGTGCCCAGGCAGCGGTCGGGGTGGGCCTCGGCGAGGCCCTTGGTGGCGCCGTTGGTGCCGCCCTTGAGGCGGTGGACGTCCTCGCCCATGACGACGATCGACTCGTCCTGGGCCATCCGGCGGCGCATCACTTCGGAGACGACGTCGATGAACCTGCGCTCGGCGGTGGCGCCGGTGAAGGTGTCCAGGTCGGCCTGGCGCACGCCGTCGAACTCCGAGAGGTCGCCGCGTACGCCGACGTCGCGGAAGGACGGGTCGGGCCATTCGGAGGGCTTGATGCGGCGCGTTCCGGGCTTGCCGTCCGGGTCGGGTTCCAGCAGTTCGTCGCCGATGCCGGCGAGCAGTCGCCCGGCCTGCGCCGTGCACTCCTCGACGGCGGCGGCGTCCAGGATGCCGCGCTCGGTGAGCTGCTCGGCGAGCAGGGCCAGCGGGTCGCGGGCCCGCCACTGCTTCTCCTCGTCCTTGGTGCGGTAGCCGAACGCGCTGCCGGGGAACGGGCCGTTCTGGTGGTAGTAGCGGTAGACGTCGGCCTCCACGATGGTGGGGCCGTTGCCGGCGCGCATGTGGGCGACGGCTTCGCGCATGGCGAGGTGGGTGGCGAGGGGGTCCATGCCGTCCACCTGCCAGGCCGGGATGTTGAAGCCCAGGCCGCGTGCGGAGAGCCGGGGTTCGGCGGTGACCTCGTCCACGTGGGTGGAGACGGCGTACCGGTTGTTCTCGATGAAGAAGCAGAGCGGCAGCTTCCAGGCGGCGGCGAGGTTCATCGTCTCCAGGACGGAGCCGATGTTCACCGCGCCGTCGCCGAAGTAGGCGACCGACACCGCGTCGGTGCCGGCCTGCCGTGCCGACCAGGCGAACCCGGCGGACTGCGGGACGCCGCCGCCGACGATGGCGTTGGTGCCGATCGCCCCGGCCTCGCGCCACTGCAGGTGCATGGATCCGCCCCGGCCCCGGCAGAAGCCGCGGGCCAGCCCGCAGATCTCGGCGAGGCTGCGGGTGAGGACGCTGCGGACGTCCTCGCTCACCGGCGCGCGCGGGTCGATGCCGTGCGGGGCGACGTGGCCCAGGGCCTTGGCGAGGAACTGGTGGTGCCCCCGGTGCGAGCCTCCGACGAAGTCCGCGCTGGTCAGCGCGTGCACGGAGCCGACCGCGCCGCCCTCCTGGCCGATGCTGGAGTGCGCCGGGCCGTGGACCAGTCCCTGGGAGGCGAGGTCGAGAACGTACTCCTCGAAGGTCCTGATCAGCAGGGTCTGGGCGAACATCGAGGTCAGCAGCGCGGGGTCGGCGTCCTGCCAGTCCCTGCGGGTCGCCGCCAGCTGCGTCCAGGGCGATGCCGGGGCCAGTTTGCGGTGTGTAGGCATATGAACTCCCCTAGGTGTTTCGACCAGCACTGTCCCAGCGAATGGATCCATAGCCAACCCCCCGTTACCGGAGTGTGATGTGCAGGTGACGAGAGAACCCCTTGACTACGCCGCCTACTGCGGACCAGGGTGATATCCATGCCAGGACAATGGATCCATTCACCGGAGCGGGGCGAGGAAGCCCCACGGCAGGGGCTGCCCGGGCTGGCCGGGGTCGAGCACATCGGCTTCACCGTCCCCGACCTCGAAGAGGCGACCCGGTTCTTCGTCGAGGTGATCGGCTGCCGGCACGTCTACACGCTCGGGCCCCTGCGCTCCGAGGGCGCGTGGATGGCGGAGCACCTGAACGTGCACCCGCGCGCCGTGGTGCGCGAACTGCGCTTCCTGCGCTGCGCGGGCGGCCCAAGCTTCGAGATCTTCGAGTACGAGGCCCCCGGCCGGCGCACGGACCAGCCCCGCAACAGCGACATCGGCGGCCACCACCTGGCGTTCTACGTCACCGATCTCGACGCCGCCGTCGCCCATCTGCGCCGCCACGGGGTGCGGGTCCTCGGCGAGCCGACCGCGAGCAGCGGCCCCAGCGAGGGCCAGCGCTGGGTCTACTTCCTCACCCCCTGGGGGATGCAGCTGGAGCTGGTCTCCTACCCGCACGGCAAGAGGTGCGGGGAGGGCGCGCCCGCGCCGCTGTGGCAGCCTTCCGACTGAACACCGCCTGCGCACAGGAAAGCGAGCCGTACCCGTCGTGCCCCAGAAACCGACCACCGGACCCAGCGCCTCCGCCGTCGCCAGCCAGCGGGTCGCCGACCACCTGCGCACCGCCATCCTGAACGGCGAACTGCCGCCCGGGGCGCGGATCATGCAGGAGCAGGTCGCCGAACAGCTCGGCGCCAGCCGCCTGCCGGTCCGCGAGGCCCTGCGGATCCTCGCCGCCGAGGGGCTGACCGTCGTCAAGTCCAACAGCGGCGCCTGGGTCTCCAAGATGGACATGCGCGAGTGCGAGGGGGTCTACAAGATCAGGGAGCGCCTCGAACCGCTCGCGCTGAGCGAGAGCATCCCGCACCTGAGCGCGGCCCAGATCGCCGAACTCGCCGACCTTGCACGGCAGATCGAGGCCACCACCGACGTCGACCGCTTCCTCGTCCTGGACCACCGCCTGCACCTGCTCACCTACGCCGGCTGCCCCGCCGGCCAGCTCACCGAGATGGTGGACCGCTTCTGGAACACCACGCAGCACTACCGCCGCGCGTTCGCCCGCATCACCGACGCCGCCGGCTGGGAGCTGATCCACGCCGAACACCGCCTGATCATCGAAGCCATCCGGCGCGGTGACGGCGAGGACGCCGAACGCTTCCTCACCGGACACCTCCGCCGCACGCGGCTCCAACTGGTCCAGCACCCCGAACTCTTTCGCGAGGACGCAAATGACACCGCTGAGTGACCCCACCCCCTTCCGCGGCAAGACCCTGCTGCTCTCCGGCGCGGGCGGAGGCATCGCCCGCGAGGTCGCCCGCCAGTTCCACGCGGCCGGCGCCCACCTGGTGCTGGGCGACCTGGACCCGGGAGCCCTGGAGGAGTTCGCCGCCTCGCTGGGGAGCGGCACGGGCCGGGTGCTGACCCGGCACCTGGACGCGGCCTCGGCGCAGAGCAACACCGCGTTCGTCGCCGCCGCCGTCGAGGAGTTCGGCTCGGTCGACTTCCTGGTGCCCGCCGCCGGGATCTACCCCGAGCAGGCCGTCGCCGACATGACCGACGAGCAGTGGCGGACCGTCGTGTCCGTCAACCTCGACGGGGTCTTCTTCCTCACCCGCGCCGTCCTGCCGCACCTCAACAAGCACGGCGCCATCGTCAACCTCGCCTCCATGGCGGGCCACCGGGGCAGCATCCGGCACGCCCACTACGCCGCGACCAAGGGCGCCCTGCTCGCCTTCTCCCGCAGCCTCGCCTGGGAACTGGGCGGGCACGCCCGGGTCAACACGGTCTCGCCGGGCATCATCGAGACCCCCATGACCCGCGACTACGTCGCCGCCCGCGGCGGGGACGCACTGGCCGGCACGCCCATGGGCCGGCTGGGCCGGCCCGAGGAGGTCGCCTCCGTCGTCACCTTCCTGTGCTCCCCCGCGGCGAGCTTCGTCCACGGCGAGACCATCCAGGTCAACGGCGGCATGCACATGATCTGACCCCCGGCCCGGACGCCCGCGCCCGAGGGCCCGGCCGGCCCTCGGCCGTCCGTCCGTCGCCGCGCCGCCGAGTGCGCTACCGGGTCGCGGAGCGCCTGCGCCGGGGGTCCAGCCGGAAGTCGGGGCAGTCGCGGTTCCGGCAGGGGCCCGGGCCCCACACGGGAACGAACACGCCGAAGGTCACGCGGCGGTGGACGGCGACCGGCACGGACTTCTTGCAGGTCGGACACGCGTACGCTTCCGGCTCACGCTTTCCTTTGACCATTTCTTTACGATATGCCCGTCCTGGGGCGGGGGGAAGCGCCCGGCCCCGCCGCCCTGGGCGCGGGCGGGGTCAGGCGTCCCGGTCCGGTGGAGCGGCCGGGGGCTCGGGGCCGTCCCCCGCGGGTGGCGGGCCGGGCGGCTCGGAGGCCGCGAAGGCGGCCCGCTGCCCGCCGGTCCCGGCCCGTTCCGCCCCGCCCTTCGGGGCGGGCCTTGTGAGACTGAGCACCACGGAACCCGCCAGGACGACGGCGATGACGGCGAGGCTGAGCGGCGAGGGGATCTCCGGGACGTCGGGGCTGATCATCTTGTGGGACGCCTGGAGCACGAGCTTGACGCCGATGAAGGCGAGGATGAGCGCCAAGCCCTTGCTCAGGTAGTGGAACCGGTCCAGGAGGCCGGCGAGCATGAAGTAGAGGGCCCTCAGGCCCAGGATGGCGAACGCGTTGCTGGTGTAGACGATGAAGGCGTCGTCACTGACCGCGAGGACGGCCGGAACACTGTCGACGGCGAAGATCAGGTCCGCGGCCTCGATCGCCGCGACCACCGCGAGCAGCGGAGTCGCCACCCTGCGGCCGGCTTCCCTGACGAAGAACCTCGCCCCGGCGTACTCGTCCCGGACCGGGACGATCCTGCGCAGCATCCGGACGGCAAGGCTGCTGCCCGGGTCGAAGCTCTCCTCCTCGTCCTTGAGGAGCTTGTAGGCGCTATAGAAGAGCACCGCCGCGAAGGCGAACAGCACCGCGGTGAACCGGCTGACCACGGCCACGCCGAGGGACAGGAAGATCCCGCGGAAGACGAGTGCGCCGATGACGCCGAAGAACAGCACGCGGTGCTGGTAGGCGCGGGGCACCTTGAAGTACGCGAAGATCACGGCGAAGACGAACAGGTTGTCGACTGACAGGCTCTTCTCCAGCAGCCAGGCCGTCGTGTACTCGGTGCCGGCGGTGGTGCCGAGGACGAGGAGGACGACCACGCCGAAGGTCAGGGCGAGGCCCACCCAGAGGCCGCTCCACGCGGCGGCCTCCTTGAAGTGGATGACGTGCGCGGTGCGGTGGGCCAGCAGGTCCACCGCCAGCGACACGACCACCGTCGCGGCGAACGCCCCCCACAGCCAGAGCGGGACCTCAAGCACGGCGAACACCTCACTTCGGCCCGCGCGAAATACGCCGGCCCCACTACAGGAGTGTCCGCCATCGCGCCCTGGCGAGCACGCCCGGCCCGGCCGACGCCGCCCCGCCCCGGCCGACGCCGTCCGTCGCCCACCGTCCGTCGCCCACCAGGCCTCGCCCCACCCTCGCGGCTGGGGCTATAGGCAGGATTCCGGGGCCAACTCCGTTCGGGGCTCAACCCGCCCGATCACGGGTGAAACGCCCAGCGAGAGGCCCGCAGCCCTTGGTGATCGCGACTGCCGTCTACGCAATCGATCAAAAGAGCTACGGGCGTGTCCCGATCAGAATCATTGGCACGGCCGGTCCGAAGTCGGCCCCGTTGCGGTGCCTTCGGTCGGGCCTCAGTACTGGAATCTCACCGCCGCGATGTACGGGTTGTGACGCAGGACCAGGTCCTCAAGGCAATTCGGCACCGAGGTGTTCCCGACGAAGTCGATCGGCACGATCCCGAGCCGCTGACTGTAGTCGGCGAGGTGATTCCTCAGAAATTGCCGGGTGGCGCCGTTGATCTTCTCGGCCGCCGTCCCGACGTAAGCACCGGCAGCGCGGCTCAAGAAATTGATATAGAACCGGTTGGGGCTCACCTTCCCGGCGGCGGCGAGTTTCAGATACTCCTCGACCTTGCCCTCCTTCACCGCGTTGGCCGCATCGAAGGACCTGCCCTTCCCGTAGATCTCCCAGCCGTTCTGGGTTTCGAACAACGTGTTGTAGGACGTGCCGTCGGTGTGGAATCCGTTCCACTCCAGGCCTCCCCCACCGGGCAGCGCCTTGCCCACCGAGGGGTAGGTCGACGGCCAGCCTGCCTTGGACGCGGGATCGTACGCCCGGACAAGGACGATCTTTCCCCGGCAATCCTCCAGCTTCGGGCTGGAATTGGGGAACACCCACACCGAAGGGTCGTACAGGTCCAGGAAGCGCTCGAGGAACTCCTCGCCCGTCCGGTTGACCAAGCCGTTGTTTATTTCTTGCTGGAGGTTCATGAGGATCGTCTCGGACGGATGGGCGTGCAGGAAATCCCGGCACGCCCTTTCGACGTCGGCGAAGTGCGTCTCCTGGTACACGCTGCCGTGGAAGACGGGGAAGTCCCACGTCCCATGCGCATGGACACAGCGCACGTCGAGGAAGCGGACTCCGGCCTCGAGCAACTCGGTGATGCTCTTCGACTGGCACTGCGTCGGTCCGCCGCCGTACAGGGCGCAGGACTCGTGGGTCCCGAGGATGCTCAGTTTGTGCAACTTGGTGCCGTTGTCCACCCCGGACATCCAGTTGAGCCGGCCAACCGTCGTCATGGCTCCCCCTCCTTCGACCTGGGACCGTTGGGGCCCCGACGGGATCGTATTGCAGGGTGGCCCGCCGAGTGGACGAAACGCCCGGATTCAACGTCCTCGGCGCGGGCGGGCTGACAAGTGCAGAGCCGCGCCAGCCCGTGCGGCGGCTTTTATCCGGCTTCGACGAAGATTCGCTGGCGCAATCGCATGGTCAACGCTGCGCATTTTCCTGCGGTATGGAGAATCGCCGCAGCTCAAAGAACTCGCAACACGATCTTGCTGATCGTTGCTGGTGAGGCGTGGCCGATGTGGCGATTCGTCCGTTCGTGATGGCGTGAGCAAGAAGCCGTGGATCGTGGACGACGAGCTGTGGGCGCGGATCGAGCCGTTGCTGCTGGTCTGGCCGAGGCCGGCCGGCGGGCCGAGGGCCTGGCCGCCGCCGAAGAGGCGTCCGCCCACTGCCGCGCCCTCGCCGAAGCCGACCCCGACGCCCACCTGCTCGACCTCGCGAACGAACAGCCTTGCCTCCCAATCTGCATGGCGCACCGCCAGGGAAACGGCCGGTGGGGAGGGGCCGGTCCGGCCGCACAGGCCTCGGCCTCGCGTCGACACCCGTTCACCTGGGCGCCCACTTGATCGCTTATTGATAACGGGTCTGGTCCAAAGCGCGCGTGGCCGGCGTCCCCCGACTCCGCGCGGCAGTCGAAAGGAAAGACCATGGAACGCAGATCCCTGCTCGGCGCGACCGCCGGAGCCCTGGTGCTCGGGGGCCTCGCCCAGGGGCCCGCCGCGGCGGCGCCCGCCGGCGGCGCCGACGGGCTCGTGACCACGTTCGACGTCATCAGCGACATCCAGGGCGACCTCGGCGACTTCGCCCAGGCGCTCAAGGACATCAGGGCCACCAACCCGCGCTCGTCGGGCCTGGCCGTCGCGGGCGACATCACACCGCGCGGCTACGACTTCGAGTACGCCGAGGTCCAGAAGGTGCTGGACCGGGGGCCGAAGCCCCGCGAGGTGGCCTGGGCCATCGGCAACCACGAGTTCTACGTCCCCAAGTGGGCCGACCCCGACACGCTCGCCCAGGGCAGCTGGCCCAACGGCGCCACCGAGGACTCCCTCTTCCGCAGCTTCCACCGGTTCGCCAAGCGGTCCACGGTCTACGCGGAGACGACGTTCGGCGGGATCCCGGTCCTGACCCTCGGCACCGAGCGCTACATGAGGTACCACGACAGCGCCCTGTGGGACGAGGTGTGGATCAGCGACGCGCAGTTCCGGTGGCTGGAGGAGCGCCTGCAGTACTGGGCGAGGCGCCGCAAGCCGGTCATGGTGATCACCCACCACCCGCTGCCCAACACCGTCTCGGGCACCCGGAGCAAGATCTACGCCGGCGACTACCTCCAGCCCGACCGCCTCCTGGGCCTCCTCGGGCGCCACCGCGACGTCTTCCTCTTCAGCGGCCACACCCACTGGGACCTCACCCTCTCCGACTGGTACGTGCGCCGCGTCGTGCCGGGCACCGCCAACCTCGACGGCTTCTCGGTGGTCAACACGGGCGCCGTGCAGACCGGCTTCGCCGACAACGGACAGGGCGGCGAGGCCACCGTCCCCGGCCACTTCAACCAGGGCCTCCAGGTGGAGGTGTACCGCGACCGCGTCGTCATCAAGGCCCGCGACTTCGCGACCGGCACCTGGCTGAAGCGGATCACGGTGCCGCTCTCCACCCGGATCTGACCCGCCGCACAGCCCGCCCTCCCGCCGCACAGCCGCCCTCCCGCCGCCGCGCCGGTCCGCCCCTCCGCGCACCGGCGCGCCGGCGGCAACCGGCGCGGTCGCGGCCGAAGGGGCTTGCCGGCGCGAGGACCCGGTGGCCACCGCCGTCCGCCGACCGGCCGGTGAGCGCGCCGGCCCGAGCCGACCCGGCATCTCGGGGTCGGCGGGGCCGTTCCCGTAGGGGTGCGGGGTGCCCGGCGGCACCTGAGTCGGATCATGAAGCCATCCCGCAGCAGGACCGGGGGCGGGTCGGGAGGACCGGAGACTGGAGGCGATCCGAGAGACCGAGTTCTGCATAGGGGGCGGCATGGTGCTGCGAGTTGGACGAACGACTTCCGCGCTGACGGCGGGTGCGGCCGTACTGGCGGCGCTCGCGCCGACGACCGCGCTCGCCGCGCAGGAGCCGCTCCAGGGGGAGGGACGGCAGCAACTGCGGTGGGAGCGGTGTGCCGCGGACCAGCCGGCGTCGCTGGAGTGCACGACGGTCAAGGTGCCCCTGGACTACGCCGACCCGGGCGGCCGGACCATCGGCATCGCCGTCTCCCGGATCAGGGCGGGCAGTGCGGCGAAGCGGCACGGCGTGCTGCTGATGAACCCCGGCGGCCCGGGCGGTGCGGGGCTGGCCATGCCCGCCGCGATGGAGCCCCTGCTGCCCTCCGAGGTGCGCGAGCGCTTCGACCTGATCGGCTTCGACCCGCGCGGGGTCGGACGCAGTTCGCCCCTCGAATGCGGCCTGACGGCGGACGAGCAGATCCTCGACCACCCCTACGCGGCCCGGACGTTCGGACAGGACGTGGCGCGCGCCAGGAACGTGGCGGACAAGTGCTGGGCCAAGGCCGGGGACCTGCTGCCGCACATCACCACCCGCAACACGGCACGCGACATGGACGCCGTGCGGGCCGCGCTGGGGGAGCGGAGGATCTCCTACCTGGGCCACTCCTACGGCACCTACCTGGGCGCGGTCTACACCCAGATGTTCCCCCGGCGCGCGGACCGCTTCGTGCTCGACAGCGCCCTCGACCCGGCCCTCGTCTGGCGCGGTGTGCTGCGCGGCGCGAGCGAAGCCGCCGAACACGCCTTCACCCGCTGGACGCAGTGGGCCGCCGCACGCGACGCGACCTACCGGCTGGGCGCCACCCCGCAGGCCGTCCGCGCGGCGTTCTGGGACCTGGTCGCCCGCGCCGACCGCACGCCGATCCCGCTGGAGGGCCAACTGTTCGACGGTGACGCCATCCGGGCGCAGTACCGGGCCTTCACGGAGGTCGAGGCCGTCACGCCCTTCGTCGTCGCGCTGAGGGCCGCGGCGGCGGGCACACCGGCCGGGCCCGGCGCCGCGGTTCCCGCCGCGGCCGGTGCCCCGGACGCGGACAACGCGGTCTCCGCCGCCTGGGCCGTCCTGTGCGGGGACGCCCGCACCTGGCCGCGCGACCCCGAGCAGTACCGCCGGGACGCCGTCCGCGACCGCGCCGCCCACCCCCTGGCCGGCGACCTGGGGGCCAACATCCAGCCCTGCGCCTTCTGGAAGTCCGCCCCCCGCGAGGCGGCCACCGCGGTGGACAACGACGTCAACGCCCTGATCGTGCAGAACCAGTGGGACCCGCAGACACCCCTGACGATGGCCGCGGGGATGCGCCGCGCCCTGCACGGCGCCCGCATGGTCACGGTCGCCGACGGCCAGGGCCACGGCGTCCTGGTGACCGGCCGCCCCTCCTGCGCGCAGGACGACGTCGCCCGCTACCTGACGACGGGACGGCTCCCCGCGAAGGACCGCACCTGCAGCACCTCGCACCACGGCTGACCGCGCGCCGGCCGCAAGCCGCCTGCGGCCCAACGACCCGCACCGCGCACCGCGAGACGTGCCGGCCGCTCGCACCCTGACCGCCGGCACGGCGCTGCGGCCCCCGCCCGACCCCCGGCGTCCACGCCACGGGGCCCGGGCGCGGGCGGTGGTAGCGTGCTGCGCGTGGGACTCTTCGGGCCGTCGTGGACGGCGCTGAGGGCAGCGGTGGAAGGCCTCGCGGCCGAGGACTTCGCCCGGCCCTCCGGGTGCGCGGGCTGGCTGGTGCGCGACCTGGTGTGCCATCTGGTGATCGACGCCCAGGACGTGCTGATCACCCTGGCGACCCCCTCCCCGGCGGAGCCGACCAGGGACGCGGCGTCGTACTGGCAGGTCGCCGACGGCCCCCCGGACGGCGAGGACCCGCTGGACGCCCTGACCGTCCGGCTGGCCGCCGCGTACGGGGACCCGGAGCTGCTGCGCTTCCACCTGGACGACGTCGGCTCCGCGGCAGGACGCGCCGCGGAGCTCGCCGCCCCGGGCCGGCGGGTGGCCACCCAGGGACAGGTGCTCACAGCGGGCGACTACCTGGACGCCTACGTGCTGGAGTGGACGCTGCACCACCTGGACCTGGTCGCCCACCTGCCGCACGCGCCCGGCCCGCCCGCCGAGGGGCTCGGCGCAGCGCGGCGACTGCTGGAGCGCGTCGCCGCAGCACCCTTCCCGGCCTCGTTCGCGGACGCGGACGCCCTGCTCGTCGGCACCGGCCGACGCGCCGCGACACCTGCCGAGCGCTCGCAGCTGGCGGCGCTCGGCACGCGCGGGCCGAAGCTGCCGCTGGTCCTCGGCTGAGCCGGGGCGCTCAGCAGGACAGGCCGGCGGCGCGCCTCCGGGCCCCGGCCGCTCGCAACGAGGCGAAGGCCACCGCCGAGCGGGCCCGCTCAGTGCCGGACCAGGCCGCCGACCGGCACGGGAGCGACATGCCCGGTCGCCGGAAGCGTCCGTGCCAGGGCGAGACCGATGTCGACCAGCGACGATCGTCGCAGAGCGGCAACGCGGGGGACCGGCGTCCAGAGCGACTCGGCGATCGCGCCGTCCGGCTCGGGCCGGAGCCGGCCGCCGACGATCCGCACCCGGTAGAAGACGCCGACGTTCTGGTGCTCGGGACCGCCGGGGACGGCCCGTTCGGCCGCAGGGATCACCCGTGAATCCACACCCAGCAGACGCTCGACCACCGCGTCGCAGCCGGTCTCCTCGCCCACCTCCCGGATCACGGCGTCGAACGGGTCCTCCCCGTGCTCGACCCTGCCACCCGGAAGGGTCCAGGTGGACTCGCCACCGGACGACACATGACGGGAGACCAGCACCCGGTCACCGTCCATGCACACGGCGTACGCCGCCAGTCGGAAACTCATCCCCGCACCTCCCCGTGGACCCTATCCCCCCAGGAGCCGAACACGGGCCGGGCAGCTGCCGGGCGATCGGCCGCAACGCGCGCCCGGCCGGTGCGCGCGCAGCCCCGGGCCGCTGCGAACCGCCCTCTCAGCCGGCTGCTCCGCCCTCCTCCGCCAGGCACAGCACCTCCGGTTCGACGAAGGCGGTCGGCCGGCGCCGCGCAGGCGGCCGTCGGGCATCCGGCGCGTCCGGCGCGTTCGCCGATCCACCCCGCACCGCTCCTGTCACGCCGCACCGGCACGACCAGGCGGCGCACGACGGCGAGCAGCGTCGCACGGTCCTCGGCGATGCCGGCCGCGATCGGGGCGAACTCGTGGCCGGGCTGCGAACCGGCGGTGCTCCCGGCGCTCTCGCCCCCCGTCCCCGGGCGCCGGGCCGGGCTCCTCGACCAGGGCCCGGCCCGGTGCGGACGTGACGCAGCGGACCTGGACATCGCGGACTTCACCGTCCAGCACCACTTCGGCCCAGCCGGGCCGGCACGGGGTACGGCCCCGTCCGGGCCGACCGAGCACACCAACGCGGCCCGCCGCCCCGCCGCGTGGCCAGGCCCGACCCGCGAGGCCGCCGCCCGGGGCGAGGACGCGTCGCCCCTCGACGCGCCCGACGCCGAAAAGCGGGTGCCACCCGCCCCCCGATGGCCCAGCATGGCCCGTATGCCCGAACCCTCGATCCTCACCCGCGCCGAGGCCCTCGAGCGCCGCCAACTGCTCGACGTCCGCACCGTCCACCTCGACCTCGACCTGACCCGGGGCCAGGAAGTGTTCGGCTCCACCACGGTGATCCGCTTCGGCTGCACCACCCCGGGCGCCGGAACCCATCTGGACGTCAAACCGGCCAGGCTCCACCGGGTGGTGCTGAACGGCCGCGAACTGGACGTCGACACCCTGCGGCAGGGACGCTTCCCGCTGACCGACCTCGCGGCCGACAACGAACTCACCGTCGACGCCGACATGGCCTACTCGCACACCGGCGAGGGCATGCACCGCTTCACCGACCCCGCCGACGGCGAGGACTACGCCTACACCCAGTCCTTCCTCGACGACGGCCCGCGCGTGTTCGCCGCCTTCGACCAGCCCGACCTCAAAGCACCGTACACGGTGTCCGTCACCGCGCCGCCGCAGTGGACCGTGGTCGCCAACAGCACGGGCTGCCAGATTGCACCCGGCCGCTGGCAGTTCGCGCCCACCCCGGCGATCAGCAGCTACCTGCTCGCGGTCGTGGCCGGCCCGCTGCACTCGGTGCACGCCGAGCACGACGGGATCCCGCTCGCCCTGCACTGCCGCCGCTCGCTCGCCCCCCACCTGGACGCCGACGCCGCCGAACTGCTGGAGGTCACCCGGCAGGGCTTCGACCACTACCACCGGATCTTCCGGCACCGCTACGCCTTCGACAGCTACGACCAGTGCTTCGTCCCGGAACTCAACCTCGGAGCGATGGAGAACCCCGGCTGCGTCACGCTGCGCGACGACCTCGTCTTCCGCTCCGCCGTGACCGACACCCAGCGCGAGCAGCGCGCCCTGGTGGTGGTGCACGAAATGGCGCACATGTGGTTCGGCAACCTGGTCACCATGAAGTGGTGGGACGACCTGTGGCTCAACGAGTCCTTCGCCGAGTACCTGGCCCACGCCGTCACCGCCGCCGCCACCCGCTTCACCGGCGCCTGGACCGCCTTCGCCGCCGACGGCAAGACCTGGGGCTACGACGCCGACCAGCGCCCCTCCACCCACCCCGTGGCCCCCGCCACGGTGGACGACACCGCGCAGGCACTGCAGAACTTCGACGGCATCTCCTACGCCAAGGGCGCCGCCGCGCTGCGCCAACTGGTCGCCTGGCTCGGCGAGGAGGCCTTCCTGGCCGGAGTCAACGACCACTTCGACACGCACGCCTTCGGCAACGCCACCCTCGACGACCTGCTCCGCGCACTGGCGGCAGCCGGCGGACGCGACGTCCACGCCTGGGCCGACCGCTGGCTGCGCACCACCGGCGTGGACACCCTGCGGGTGGGCGACGGCCGCATCACCCACACCTCGCCCGACGGCGTCCTGCGCCCGCACCGGCTGACCGTGGGCCACTACCGTCGCACCGCCGAGGGCGCCCTGGAACTCGCCGAGCGGGTGCCGCTGGAGCTGGCGGCCGACGGCACCGGGGCGAGGACGGGCCCCGCCGCGCTGACCCTGCCCAACGACACCGACCTCGGCTTCGTCAAGGTCCGGCTCGACCCCGGCTCCTGGCAGACCGTGCGCTCCTCGCTCGGCGCCGTGCCCGAGGAACTGGCCCGGGCGGTGCTCTGGAACTGCGCCCGCGACCAGGTACTGGACGGGGAGCTGGCACCGGGGGAGTACCTGGAGCTGGCCGCCGCCCACCTGCCGGGCGAGACCTCGGTCCACCTGGTGGACGCGGCGCTCTCCTTCGCCCGCACCTTCGTGACGGACTGCGCCGTGCCCCCGCCCCAGCGCCCGGCGGCGCTGGCCCTCCTGGCGCAGGCCTGCCGGGCCCTGCTGCGGCGCACCGGCGGCGAGCCGCAGCGCACCGGTCTGCGCCTGGTGGCCGTGCGCGGCGTGATCGGCACGGCCGCCGACCCGGCGCAGGCCGCCGAACTGCGCGACTGGCTGGCGGCCGGCACCGTGCCCGGCGGGCCGGCACTCGACCCGGACCTGCGCTGGCAGCTGCTGCTGCGGCTGTGCACGCTCGGCGCGGCCGGCGAGCCGCAGATCGCCGCCGAGCTCGCCGCCCACCCCAGCGACACCGGCGAGGAGGGCGCCGCCCGCTGCCGCGCCGCACTGCCCGACCCGGCGGCCAAGGAGGCCGCCTGGCAGGCGCTGTTCCACGGCGAGCTCTCCAACTACCTCGCCGCCGCCACCGCGAGCGGCCTGTGGCAGCCCGAGCAGGCCGACCTGCTGGACGGGCTGACGGCGCGCTACTTCGAGGAGCTGGGGCCGGCCGCCGCCCGCCGCGGCCCCGCACTGGCCCGGGTGCTCACCCGGGCGGCCTTCCCCGCCTTCGCCGCCACCGAGCGCACGGTACGGGCGGCCGAGGCCTGCCTGGCCGACCCGGACCTCACCGCGGCGACCCGGCGCGGACTGGTCGACCAGCTCGACACCCTGCGCCGCGCACGGCGGGCACGGTCGCTCGCCGAGAAGTAGCACCCGCCTCACGGCCGCCCGCCCGCCCCGCCGCACACCACCGCGCCCGACTCCGACGACACCGAGGCCCCGCGCGGCGAGCCCGCCGCCGCGCCCGCCGTCGCGCCCGGAGGGTCACGGCTCGCCCACGGTGATGACCTCGTGGCACACCATGGACGGACGGTCCGCCTCGACCCGCAGGACCCAGGTCCCCTCCGAGGCCGTCATCTCGGCGCCCGCCCCGCCCGCGCCGTCCGGCAGCAGCACCACCGGCCCGGCACCCGTGAGCGGCCCGGAGACAGGGGACAGGCGGGCCCGCAGCGCCCGCCCGGTGACCGCCGGCCCCGTCGCCCGGACGGTGAACGCAACCCCCGCCCAGGCGAGTTCGGGCACCTCGATGCCGAACGCGGTGTCCCCGTCGAGCATCCGGCGGGCCGGCCTGCTGCGCCGGATCGCACCGAGCTGATGCCGCAGGGACTCGGCACCGGCCATGCCCGAGTGGCGCTCGCCGCTCCACAACGCGTCGTCCTCGCGCTCCAGCACCCAGGAGGCCACGGCCGATCCACCGGGGACAGTGCCGTCGCCGCCCCACTCCCCGTCGTTGTCCAGACGCGTCACGAACTCCAGCCCCCCGTCGGCGCCGACCACGACACCGTGCACGGTCGGGTGCGCCCTCCCGGCGAAGCAGTGCACCCGGTACGGCGGTGCGGCGAGTCCGGCCTGATTGCGCTCCCACGCCTCGTCGATGTCCCGGTGGAACGCGAACGCCTCCTCCACCAGCGCGGTGGGCAGGTCCGGCACGGCCACCCGGGTCAGCAGGCGCCGCTCGTCGCCGTCCCCGCCGAACACGGCCTTGTACTGGGGCAGCAGTTGGGCGACGGACGGGAAGGACCGCGCGAGGAGGGCCAGTCTCTCGTTGACCGACAGGACGCGCTCGAACGCCCGAGCGGCCGCGTTCTGCGGCTCCACGGCGTGGCCGGTGAGCACCCGGACCGCCTTGGCGGCGCCCCGGAACGGTGTGCCCAGGGTGACCAGGGCGCGGGTGTGCTCGCGTCCGCCGAGGCACTCCAGGTAGTAGCGGGCGACCAGGCCGCCCATGGAGTGACACACGAGGATCAGCTTCGGCGGGTCGTCGCGGGCCTGCGGGTGGACGCCGGGAGCGAGCTCCCGCCACTCGGCCAGCGCCGAGTCGACCCGCTCCCGCAACTGCCGCGCAGTGAACCGGTTCGACAGGCGCCAGTCGTAGGGGAACACCAGGTACTGCTTGGGATGCGGCCCCTGCTCCCTCCCCTCGGCCCCGCTCCAGCCGAGGGCCGCCCGCACGTCGGGGTACCCCATGCTGGACACGAGGCCGGGCAGCGCCTCGGGGCCCTTCAGCAACTGGTCGGCGTCCAGGGCCCAAGGGCCTTCGGGCGCCTCGTCGCCGACGCCGGGCGGCAGCATCAGGCCCTCCACCGCCCGCCCGGGCCTCCGAAGGCCGAGCAGCGCCTGCTTCGACTGGTTCCAGACGTCCTCGCCGTCGCGCGTCAGGCGCGTGCCGAGGATGCCCGGTACGAAAACGACCAGGTCGTGGTCCACGTGGTGGCCCTCCGCTCTCTTCCGCTCCGGCGGCCCCTGCCCGCCTGCCGTCCCCGCCCCGGATCACCCGCGCCGCAACGCAGCCGCCATCCGATCCTGGGGAATCCTCACCTGGTCACAGCGCTCGCGGCCCTGGACGAACAGCGTCAGTCCATGACGCGGGCTGTACGCGGCGCCCGCTGCCTGCACCTCCGTACCGCGGTACGGGATCGCCAGCTCATCGAGCGCGCTGCCCGCGGCCACGTCCCGCACGGTGACGGTCCCGGCTCCGCCGAACGCCAGCAGCAGCGGCTGCCGGGCCGCCCCCGCGAAGGCCAGCGCGGTGGGCGGGCCGTGCGCGACGGAGAACCGGCCCGCCGACCACTGGCCGTCGTCGTACTCGGCCAGCCGCACGGCGCCCGCCTCGCTCCAGGCCACCAGCGGCACCCGCACACGGCCGTCGAGGCGGGTGGTCAGGACGACGCCCACCCGCCGGTCGGGCACAGCGGCCCGCTGCCCCACACGGCGAAACCCGCCCGCGGCGCCCTGCCACAGCGTCAGCGCGTCACCGCAGTCCGCCACGACCCAGGTCCGGCCCTCCGCCGTGTGCGCGGCCACGTCGCACACCTTCACCTGAGCGGCCTCGATGGCGGGCCGCGCACTCCACACCGCGCCCGCCCGGCCGTAGGGAACCACCCGCCGCCCGTCGGGGACGAACAGCAGGCACCCCCCTTCGGGGGCCGGTACGAGCGCGAGCCCGGGGACCACCTCGTTGACATCGCCGCCCAACTCGACCGGGCCGTCCTCGGTCCACCCCGTGAGGTCCTCGCCCAGCCGCCACACCCGCACGCGGCGCCCGGCCGCAGCAGCCACGAGCCACGCGCCGTCGTGCCACAGCGCGGACAGCGCCGTGACCCGCCTCCCCCGGGAGAACACGAGCCCCGGCCCCGCCCGACCGCGCAACGGGGTGTGCACACCGAGCAGCACCCGCGCACCGGCCGCCCGCGCCAGCAGCACCGACCCCGAGGACCCCGTCGCGACGGCGATCCGGGGCCAGGACTCGCCGCCCACCGGCCGCGAGGCCGAATCGGCGCCGGTCAGCGCCGCGGTGTCGACCACCCTGACCTCGTCGCCGTCCCCGACCGCCAGCCGCCCGGTGCCGGCGGGGTCGAACGCCAGGCCGCCGCGAGGCTCGGCCAGCCGCAGCACCGCGTCCAGCGTGCCGTCGGTCAGGCTCCGCACCCGGACCCGCCCGCCCTCATGGAGCGCGAGCAGCGGCGTGGCACCCTGCCTCCCGAGGGCGATGTGCCGGGCCGGGGAGTCGAAACGCGCCGTGCGGACGATGTCCGGGTCCCCGTGCCCCGGCGCGGACACCCGCCACACCGTGACGGCGTCCTGGTCGGCGCCCGCCTCGGCCACCGCCACGAACCCGCGGTCGGCGCCGTCGGCGAGGGCCGCGGCGGCGCGGTAGCGCACATCCGGCGCGGCGCACAGCCTCCAGCCGCTGCGCACCAGGGGCCGGTCGCCGTAGCGCTTGCCGTGCAGTTCGTGCAGGACCAGCGAATCGCCGGCAGTGAGCAGGAAGCAGCGCTCCCGCAACGCCAGCAGGGCCACCCGGTCCGCCGGCACCGCCAGGATGTCGTGGCGCACGTCCCGGCCTTCGGAGGCGCCCCCCGAGGCCACGGCCCAGCGCCACGCCCACACCCGGTACCCGTCCGCCGCCACGATCTGGACGCCGTCGCCGCAGGGCGCGGCGTCCAGGGCGCGGATGCTCCCGTCCCAGCCGTAGGTCCGGCGGGGCAGGCTCTCCTCTCCCCACCACAGGTACAGGCAGCGGCCGTCGTGCGAGGCGGTGACGCGCCGCCCCCGCAGCGACGCCTCCCGGACCGCGGCGAACGCGGCGTCCCGCACCCGGTCCTGCGGGGCCCGCCGGGTGTGGACGTAGGCACCGGTCCCCACCCGTCGGCCGACGATCTCACCGCGCCCGCCGAGAGAGATCATCTCGCCGCCCGCCCGGCTCCAGTCCAGGGCCAGGGCGCCGCCGAGCGGGGCGGACAGCGTCAGCTCGGCCGGCCGCGGGGGCGAGTCCGTCCACACCTCCCGCCATCCGCGCTCCGCGAACCCCGGCAGCCGGTCGAGCACCTCGTGGACGTCGGGGTGGCCGACGAACGCCTCGGCCGCGAGCACCGCCCTGCGCAACGCCGGCAGCAGGTGGTCCCGGAACCGGCCGCCGACCCGCCGGTAGAGGTCGGCCCCCTCGCAGCGGCCGGCCGGCTGCCCCGTCAGCGGCAGCATCACGTCCGGTGCCGTGTGGACCAGGAACTCCGGGTCCAGGAACAACTGCTCCAGAGGATGCTGCTCGTCCGGCGGATCGTCAGAACCCGCCGGCACCTGGGCGGCATGCGCGCCCAGGTAGGTCAGGGTGTACTCGTGCGCCCGCTCCCAGTCGCCCGCGGGACGGTACAGGGCATCGAAGACCCGGCGGTGCGCGGCCCCTTCGGTCAGCCGGGCCCGTTCCAGCAGGGCCGTGCCGTAACTGGCGTGGTCGAGACGGTACAGCGCGGGCAGGCCCGGCCGGTGCTCCGTGGTGATCAGGACGCCCCCGAGCCGCTGGAGCACGGCGTCGAGCATCCCCCGCGTGATCACGGGAGTGCGCCTGCGGCGCAGCTCGTTGGCCAGGCCGAGCCAGAGGTCGGGATCGTCGAGGCCGGGGCCCTGGACCACGGCGAGCGGCAGCAGCAACTCGGCGAACCGGCCGCGCTCCCCGGGGTCGAGCACGTTCAGCTCGTCGGTCATGCGCGCGCGCAGTTCACCGCCTCCGCGCCGCACGAAGAGGTCGAGCGCGTCGGCGGACAGCGCAGCGGGCTGCCGGGCGAGCGCGCGGGCCGCCAGCCGGGCGACGAGGAACCTGCGGCCGCTGCGCCGCGCCACCAGGGCGACCGCCTCCTGCCGCGGCGCCGCGTTCTCCGGTCCTGCGTAGGGGGAGCCGGGGGTGTCGGCGAGGAGGGTGGCCACGAGCGCGGCGATGTCGCGCTCGGTGTCCCGGTCGAGGTCCAGGTCCAGGGCGGGGGAGGTGCGGTCCAGGGCGTCGACCAGCGACTCGCGTGCCCCGCCGTCGACCGTCCGGCGGGGGTGGGCGCGGGTGCCGACGACCAGCTTCACGCCGGGGCACCGGGAGAGGGGGTTGAGCAGTCTGCGGGCGATCTCGTGGGCCTGTCCGGGCATGGCCTCGTCCAGGCCGTCCACGAGCAGTGTGACGCCGCCGACGCGCGGCACCAGCGAGCCGATCCGCTCCACCGCCTCGCGCGCGGTGATCCCCGCGTCGTGCGGCAGCTCGGCGCCCAGCGGTGCGAGAGCCCGGAGCAGGCAGTGGGCCAGGGAGTGCAGGGACATCCCGTGGCAGGAGAGCGCCGCGTGGACCGAGCCGGGCCGAGGCACCGTCTGCGGGGGCGGCGCCGGGTCCAGGGTGCGCACGCGGCGGCTCACCGACAGCAGGGCCAGCCGCGCGAGGAGCGCCGTCTTGCCGGTCCCGGCCGGACCGGTGACCACCATCAGGCCCCGGCTCTGGGAGGCGGTCCAGGTCACCAGCCGGCTGAGCGGACGCACCCGGCCCGAGAAGTGGCCCGGCAGCAGGCCGTCGTTGACCGGCCCGAACTGCTCGGGCGCGAGCCAGGGCTCCTGGTCGGGCGGCAGGTGCGCGGAGCGGTAGACGGCGTCGGAGGAGTCGTAGTGCGGGTTGTGCAGGAACCTGCGGCTCAGGGAGCGGAGCTCGACGTAGGCGGGCCGCAGCGCGGCGTCCTCGTAGCCGGCGTCGACGGCTCGGCGGTCGACGGCCTCCAGCAGGTCCGGCACCAGGAGGAACGGGGCCGTCGGCTCGAACGGGCGGACCGTGCCGTCCAGTTCGAGACTCCGGTCGGCGAGGGTGTCCTGGACCCAGTCCACCCACAGACTCTCCTCCACCGGGCGGTCGGCGCCTGCGGTGGCGAGGAGCACGAACCCGTCGCGGGCGGACGGGGCGTCCTGGCGGCTGCGCAGGGCCTCGTACAGCCGGCGGGTCCCGTTGAGGGCCTGCTGGGATTCGCAGGCGTCGATGACCACCAGCAGTTCGGAGCCGCGCACGTCGGCCAGGTGCTTCAGGAGACGGGTGAAGGGCATCGCCAGGGCGGCGACGGGGTGCGGCCGGCCGGGTTCGTAGCTGCCGCGGCAGGCGAGGACGTACTCCTGGTCCTCGGTGGTGTGGCCGTGGCCGGTCCAGTAGAGGATCTTCCGGGCCGCGTCGGCGGCGACGAACCGTCTGAGGCCCTCCTCCACGCGCCTCAGAGTGCCGTCGCCCTCCAGGTTCTCGGCGCGGCCGAAGCCGAGCCGGTCGCACAGCTTCACGAAGGTGCCGCGGGCCCGCAGGACGTGCCTGCGGTCGTGCGTTCGGCTGCGCTCGCCGTACTCGGCGATGGCGACCGAGCCGACCAGGCCGGTCGACCGGAGTGCTTCGCGTCTGATCTCCACATCGGCGGACAACCCCTGGTTCCTCCCGCACCTATACTGATCGATCCGCGTGGCGCATGTCGTGGAATCGCCGAACAGGGCCTTGGAAAGGGCGGGTTGATGACCCTCATGGACAGGTTCACCGTGGTCGGCCGCCGGACCGACTGCCATGTCTTCGAAGGGGACGGGACCAGTTCGATCGCCGAGGAGAACATGCGGGTGAAGTACGTGCCCGGGCGGGTGGAACTGCCCGACGAGGTGGCCGAGTGGCGGCGCGAGATCGAGGCGGAGGAGGCCCGCAAGGAGGCGGCCGGCGAGCCGTACCGCTGGAACAACCCGCGCTTCGCGGTGCGGCGCCTCGTCGTCTCCCGCACCCACGCGGCCGAGGTCCCGGTGGCCACGCTCACCCTGTGCGACGCCGACTACTACGACTTCCTCGCCACGTCGATCAATCTGGACCGCAGGCAGAAGAACGGCCTGACCCTGCGTCAGCAGCACCTGGACGGCAGGGACCTCCTGGAGGTGCCGCCGTTCATGTTCTGCAGCTTCGGCGTCAACGTCGCCGTCGAGACCGGCAAGGACGGCAGGATGCTCTTCTCCCGCCGCAGCGCCCGCGTCGCCGGCCCCAACACGTCCAAGTGGAACTCCTCCGCCAACGAGGGACTCGCCAGCAACCACGACCTCTCTCCCGAGGGGCGGGTCAGCCTGCACGCCGCCGCCCGCCGGGCGCTGCGCGAGGAACTGGCCGTGCTGGACTCGGACACGGTCGACCTCGAACTCCTCGGCTTCGGCTTCGACATGCGCAACAACCAGTGGGCCGGCTTCTTCCGCGCGGTCCTCACCGACCTGTCCGAAGCGGACCTGCGGGTGCGCTGGAGCCGGGGCGTGGCCGACAAGTGGGAGCACGAGGGCCACGCCTTCGTCGACGCCGCCCCGGAATCGGTCCTGCGGTTCATCCGCGACGAGCCCGCGGAGTCGTGGACCCCCTGCGCGCCCGCGCTCTTCTACCTCGCACTGGTCCGCGGCGCGGTCCGCGCCCGCAGCGGTGACCCCGACGCGCGGTACGAGGTCGAGGCCGTCGAGCGCAGGGTGCTGGCGGAACTCGACGAGGAGGACGACACCTTCTAGCGCCGGCGGCCCCGGGCGCGGGCCGCCGACCGTTGGCCCGGGACCGGGGTGCGCCGGGCCGGGTTGACACATTTCTTCGTATCGAGAATATTGGATGCGTTCCGGGGTCCGGCTCGCGAGAGGGGTGCACGGTGGATCCGCTGGCCGTCCACAAGGCGCTCGCCAATCCCGCGCGGGCCGAGTTCCTGCTCTGGCTGAAGCATCCCGAGCGGTACTTCGACGAGGAGTACTACCTGGGGCGCGGCGTCGGGTTCCACATCGGCGTGTGCGTGACGGAGATCCGGGAGCGTTCCGGGCTCGCGCAGTCGGTGGTGTCCGGCTACCTGCAGATCCTGCGGGACGCCGGGCTGCTGGTGTCGGAGCGGGTCGGCAAGTGGACCTTCTACCGGCGCGACGAGGAGACCATCGCCGCCTTCGCGGCGTACGTGCGCGACGAGCTCTGAGCTCCGTTCCGGTCCGGCGCGGGGGAGGGGTGTGCCCTTTTCCGCGGCAAAATTCATCTAACTATCTAGATTTGTAGCTCGGAATGGCGGCGGGGCGGCGGAGCCGTGCCCGCGGACGGCCGGGCGGTGGAAGGCAGTCATGCGAAAGACCGGTCCTGTCGTCCTGACCCTCTCGCTGGGGGTGTTCGGGATCATCACCACGGAGATGGGCGTCGTCGGCGTCCTGCCCAGGATCTCCGAGGAACTCGGGGTGGCGCCGTCCACCGCCGGGTGGCTGGTCGGCGCCTTCGCGCTCGTGGTCGCCGTCGCGGGCCCGTTCGCGACGCTGCTGGCCTCCGGCGTGCGGCGCAAGACCGTCCTGGCCTCGGCGCTCGCGGTGTTCGCGGCGTCCAACGCCGTGTACGCGCTCACCGACCGCTTCTCGGTGATGCTCGCCTTCCGGATCGTGCCCGCGCTCTTCCACCCGGTGTTCTTCGCGGTCGCGCTCACCGCCGCCACCCGCCTCGTCCCGCCGGAACGGGCCACCCGGGCCGTCACCACCGTGTTCGCGGGGGTCACGCTCGGCTTCGCCTTCGGGGTGCCGATCACCTCCTACCTCGCCGAACACCTCTCCCTGGCCGCCGCGTTCTGGTTCGGCGCGGGCACCAACCTGCTCGCCCTGCTCGGGGTCCTGGCCCTGTTCCCGGCCACGCCGGCCGAGCGGCGGCTCTCCTACGGCCGCCAACTGGGCGTCCTGCGGCGCTCCCGGCCCTGGCTGGCGATGGCGGCCGTGGTGTTCGTCTTCGCGGCGATGTTCTCGGTCTACGGCTACTTCGCCGAGTACCTGGAGCGCGTCACCCGGCTGGGCGGGTCGACGATCGGCGGGCTGCTGATGGCCTTCGGGGCCGTGATGGTCCTCGGCAACCTGGCCTTCGGCCGGCTGCTGGAACGCGACCCCGTCCGGACGGCGACCGTCTTCCCGCTCCTCTACGTCCTGCTCTACGCGCTGGTCCGGGCGGCCGGGCCGTGGCCCGCGCCGATGGTCCTCGCGGTGCTGCTCTGGGGAGCGGTGCACTCGGGCGGGCTCGTGGTGAGCCAGACCTGGCTGGCCCGGGACACCCGGGACGCGCCCGAGTTCGGCAACAGCCTCTTCATCTCCTTCTCCAACCTGGGCATCACCGTCGGCAGCGCCGTGGGCGGCCTGGTGGTGGCGAGCGCCGGAACGCGGCAACTGCCGTGGGCCGGGGCGGGGTTCGCGCTGGCGGCGCTCGCAGCCGTCCTGGTACGGCGCAGGATCGGGCCGGAACCGGCCCGGGCGCCGGCGGCGGAGCCGGCCGAACTGCCGGAGCCCGCGGCCGGGAGCGCGCCGTGACCACCCGGCCGGCCGGCGCGACGGTGCCGGCGTCCCCCGACCCGGGACGTCCGTCGAGGCGACACCGCGAACCGACGGAGCACCGGGCGCGTGCCGGCTGCCCCACCGGTCGCCCCGCTCGCCGCCACGAGCGCCCGGCGCTGCGCCGCGCGGCACCCACCGGACCGCCGCACGCCTTGCGGTGACGGGCTCTTGCTACCGGAAGATCCCCACGAGGGCGTCCCCACCCCTGGCGCACTCGAAGGTGCCCGTGCAGCACGGCTCCCACCCGTCGGGCGCTCCGAACAGGACCAGTTGCGACCAGCAGCCGCCGGCCGCCGACGGCGGCCTGTGGAGCCGCAGCCCCAGCGGCTCCACCGTCACGTCCGAGGGCGGCCGGGCGAACGGGTGCGCGGGTCCCGGCAGCACGGACACGACGTCCTGGGCCGGGTGCCCGAACAGATCGACACCGTCCCACACCACAGGAGTCGCGCACCCGCCCTCGGGGCGATGGCGGTCCATGCCGATACGGGCAAGGCGGTCCGGGCGACCGGGGCCGCCGCCCGCGACGGTCAGGACCACGTCACCGAAGGTGGCGACGGTGGTCCACGCGGGATCGAAGAGCAGACCGGAGAGCCACGCATCATGGGCATAGCGGAGTTCTGTGTAGTCGGCGCGGGTCAGTGACATGCACTGCATTGCCTGGTGGACCCCGGTTGCCGCCGCCAGCAGCACGCGGACCTCAGCGGGAGCCATGCCGAACCTGAGCGTCCCGGCCCCGGCCGGCAGGGCTACACCGACCCCCGGTAGAAACTCCAGCACGACCCCATTGTTCACCCTCCGGGCAGAGGGCCGGACCGGGGGGACGTCCATCCGCACGCCGTCGGGGAGCCGAGCCGCTGCGGGCGGTTCCCGGAGGGCCGCCGCCCCTCGCGGACCGGTCCCGGCGGTCAGCCGGCGCCGCTCCCGCCCCGTGGCCGGGGGCAGCGGAAGAAGAGTTCGGGATCCCCCTCGTCCAGACCGTCGACCAGCCCGACCGGACGCCAGCCCGCCCGGTGCAGGAGGCGCTGCACGGGCTGGTTCGAGACGTTCGTCGAGGTGAACAGCTTCGGGGTGGCGCAGGCCGCCTGGAGCGCGCCGAGCAGCCGGGCCCCGACACCCCGCCGGCGGGCGCCGGACGCGACCATCAGCATGGTGACGAAGCCCTGTTCGAAGAAGGTGTACTCCAGCACGCCGTACCCCAGGGGCCCGGACGGGTCCTCGGCCACGAGGACCGCGGCCTCCTCGCACCACCGGCGGATGCTCGCCCGCCGCGCCACGTCACCCGCCGCCGCGACCGAGTCGATCCCGGCGAGCGCGCCCCAGTCCGAAGGATCCGCGGGCCGCACCAGGAACCCGCCAGCGTTCTGAACACCCATGCCGGGCATCATCGCAGCTCCCACGACGGCACCCGCCGGCCCTTCCCCACGCGGCCCGCCGCCCGCCCCGCCGGCCCGGTTGACGGCCCCTCGCCACAGGTCTATACCGGGTGAGGTCCTGCGGCGGCCCGACTCCGCCGCGGGGTTCCGCAGGCCCGGCGCGCCGCCCCCACTGCCGGCGCGGGCGGGCCGTACCCCGCCGTTTCCTGGAGAGGCAGATCCCGATGGAACGTGCCCGTCCCCCACGCTCACCACGACAGACGCACCAGCCCCGGAGAACGCCCGGCCGACGGGCGAGCGCCGCCGCGGCCGCGGTGCTCGCCCTGGCGGCCGGCGGTCTCGTGGCCGTCGCCGCGAACGCCGCGCCGGCAGCCACGATCACGGTCGTGGCCACCAGTTCCCCCAGCACCCCGTGGACGATCCCGCCGTGGTCCCCGTCCCCCACCACGACGTACACCATGCCGGGGGTCTGCCGGGACCCGGAGTGGAAGCGCGACACCGCGTACAGCGGCGGCGCCAAGGTCTCCTACCAGGCCCACCGCTACCACGCGAGGTGGTGGAACCTGAACGAGGAGCCGACCATGAACAGCCCGTGGGGCGTCTGGGTGAACGACGGCCCCTGCGCCCCCACGCAAACGCCGACCCCCTGAGCCGCCGGCCTCCGAACCACCGCCCCCCGAACCACTGACCGCCGCCGCGGCCGGCCCCGGCGGGGGCCGCCCCCCCCCGGGCGGCCGCCCCCGGGGGGGGGGGGCCCCCCCCGCGCGGGCGCCCCCCCCGCGGCCGCGGGGGGGGGGGGGGCCGGGG
>NZ_JBHVER010000010.1:46485-88663 GCF_042802195.1 Kitasatospora sp. NPDC057500
CCCACCCCCTCCCCCCCGCCGCGCCCGCCCCGGGGGTGCCCCCCCCGGCGGCGGGCCCACGCCCGGTGGGGGAGTGCGCACGGCCGATCAGGTCGCCCTCCGGCCTGCGGCTGAGCGGGCGTCCGGCGGCTCGTCGAGGGCCGGCCACTCCTCGGCCGCGAACTGCGGGCCGGCAGCCGTGGCCGCTGCCCGCCCCGCGCCCGCCCCGCTACCGGCCGGACGGCCGTGCCGCCCGGCGCCACGAAGGGTGCCGCGCGGGCCGGTTCAGCGCAGCACCTCCAGCTCCGGCCAGTCGTCGCCGGGCCGGTCGAGGAAGCCGGTGGGCCGCCCCGTCAGGTACCGCGCGAAGAAGGCGGCGACGGCGGTGCGCTGGGCGGCCAGGGAGCGCCGGGGGTCGACGGTGCCGATGAGCCCGGCCGCGTCGGGGACCGGGAGGCGGCGGACGAGCTGAGGCAGGAGGACCTGCAGGTCGGTGTACGAGCCGTGGGCGGCGTTCCGCAGCCGCAGGGCGTGCCGGGGGCCGGTGGACGCCGCCCAGCAGGAGGCCCAGCTCGGTTCGGTGCGCAGGGTCTTCGTACCGGAGGCCATCAGCAGGAAGGGCTTGGCGAGGCCGCTGTCGGCGACGGGTCCGAGGAGGGCGCCGTCGAGGTCGGCCGCCGCGCGGACGCGGGGATCGTCGTGGGCGAGCTGGGCGGCGACGGAGCCGCCGAGGGACTGCCCGAGCACGCCGGTCCTGGCCGGGTCGGCGGCTTCGGCGAGCCCGTCCGGGAGCGGGCGGGTGCCGGTGTCGGGGCGGTCCCCGCGGGCGAGCCGGTCGAGTGCGCCGAGGACGAAGCGGGCGTCGGCGAGGCGGGCCCGGGAGTGGCCGGCCAGGAGGGCGGCGATGACCTCCGGGGTGAGGTCGTCGGGCAGCGGGAGGGCGCGTTCGACCCGGCCGCCGGGGAACTCGACCTGTTCGGCCTCGTACGTGGAGTCGAGGGCGACGACGAGGTGGCCGCGGCTCGCCAGCTCCTCGACCAGGGCGGTGCCGAGGGCGCGCGAGCCGCCGTCGCCGGAGGAGAACAGCACCACGGGCAGCCGGCCGGCGCGGCGGGCGACGGGCGCGCCGGTGCGGGCGTGGGTCCTGATGCCCCGCCAGTCGGCGGCGCCGGCGGGGACACCGAGGGCCGGTGCGGAGTGCGCGTCCCAGTCGGCCGCCGCGGCCGGGGGCAGCCAGGGGGCCGTCGGGTACCCGGCGCCGGGCTCCGCCGGGTACCAGAGGCCGGCCATGAGCTCCCGGTAGGGCTTGGCGGGCAGGAGGGGGTCGGGGCGGCTGTCGTCGACCAGGTGCAGCTCGACGGTGCCGACGGGCCAGGGCCCGGTGGGCGCGGGCAGCCGCAGCGGGACCGGGGCGCCGGGGGCGTGCGCGGGGCCCTGTCCCCCGGCCGGGGCGGCGGGGCGGCTCCCCGGGGCGGGGGCGGCGGCCACGGCGGCGAGCGCGGCGGCGCCGAGCGTGCCGAGCAGGGCGCGGCGGGTCGGGGGCATGGGCGGGCTCCTCGGGGTGCGGCTGCGGGGTCGCCACCAGGGTTCCGCCGCCGGGGGGCGCGGGGCGCCCTGCCGCGGGACGATCCCGCCGGCGGGCGCGGGTCGCCCCAGGGCGCGTCCGCTCCTCCGCGCGGAGGAGCCCCCGGTGTCCCGGGGTCTCCGCCGGTCTCCGCCGGCGGGCGGACGCCTTCGCGGGCGCGGGGGCCCTACCGTGGGGCTCCGGCGAGGACGCCGGACGACGCGGACGCGAGGACGGACACGATGACCGGGACCGGCGCGGTACGGACGGGCCCGCCGGGCGCCCTCGCCCGGCTGCCGGGGCGGGTGCCGCCCGTGGTGGCGGACGCCGCGCTCGCGGCGGCCCTGTTCCTGGTGACGCTCGGACCGGGGCGGGTGGCGGACGGCACGGGCTTCGCGCTGCAGACCGCTCTGGTGCTGCCGTTGGTGTGGCGGCGGCGGGCGCCCCGGGCCGCGTTCGGGGTGATCGCCGCCGCGGCGCTCGCGCAGTGGCTGCTGGGTGTTCAGCTGCCGGCCGACGCGGCGTTGCTGGTCGCCCTCGGGACGGTGACCGCGCGGGCGCCCTACCGGTCGGCGTGGGCGGCGGTTCTGGTGGCGGCGGCCGGGGCGGTGCTGGCGGCGGCCCGCTGGGCGCCCGAGGGCCGGTTCCCCGCCTCGGCCGCCGCGATGACGGCGGCGGTCGCCGCGAGCGCGCTGCTCGGGGCGAACGCCCGGATCCGGCGGGCCGCGCGGGCGGAGCGGCTGGCGCGGCTGGAACGGGACCACGACGAGCGGGAGCGTCGGGCGGTGGAGGAGGAACGCGCCCGGATCGCACGGGAGTTGCACGACAGCGTGACGCACGGCCTGTCGGTGGTGGTGGCCCTGGCGGACGCGCTCGGGCACGCGCGGCCGGCCGACGCCTCCGCCGTGACGGCCCGGATCGCGGAGACCGGGCGGCAGGCGCTGACCGACATGCGGCGGGCACTGGGCCTGCTCCAGGACGCCGGCCCCGACGCGGGGCCCGGGGACGACCGGCGCTCGCCGCCGGGGATCGGGCAGCTCGGGGCGCTGTGCGAGCGGATGGAGGCGGCGGGCCTCGTGACCCGGCTGCGGGTGGACGGCGAGGCCGCCGGGGTGCCGGCCGCGGCGCAGCTGACGGTGCACCGGCTCGTCCAGGAGTCGCTGACCAACGCGCTGCGCCACGCGCCGGAGGGGTCGCGCGCCGAGGTGCGGGTGTCCTGCGCGCCGGGGGCGGTCACGGTCGAGGTGACCGACGACGGGCGGGCCGCCGGGTCCGGGCGGCCGGGATCCGCCGGGTCCGGGCGGGGTCTCACGGGGATGCGGGAGCGCGCGGCGGCCTTCGGCGGGGTGCTGGAGGCGGGCCCGCGGCCGGGCGGCGGCTGGCGGGTCTTCGTACGGCTGGATCCCGGGGGCGCGCCGTGAGGGTCCGGGTGCTGCTGGTGGACGACGAGGAGCTGCTGCGGCTGGCGTTCGGCCTGATCCTGCGCGCCGAGCCGGACATGGAGCCGGTCGGGGAGGCGGCCGACGGGGCGGCGGCGGTGGACCTGGCGCGGCGGCTGCAGCCGGACGTGGTGCTGATGGACGTGCGGATGCCGGGCACCGACGGCATCGCGGCGACCCGGCGGCTGCTGCGCGAGGTGCCCGGGACGCGGGTACTGGTGCTCACGACCTTCGACCTGGACGCGTACGCCTTCGATGCGCTGCGTGCCGGGGCCTCCGGCTTCCTGCTGAAGAACAGCCGGCCGCAGGAGCTGCTGGGGGCGATCCGCGACGTGGCCCGGGGGGACGCCGTGGTCTCCCCCCGGGTGACCCGGCGGCTGCTGGACCGCTTCGCGCACCGGCTCCCCGCCGCCGGGGACGACGGCGGCGGGGGCGGGGGCGGGGGCGACGCGGAGCGGCTGCGGGTGCTGACCGCGCGCGAGCGGGAGGTCCTGCTGGGGGCCGCCCGCGGCCTGACCAACACGGAACTCGCCGCCGCCCTCGGTCTCGCGGAGCCCACGGTGAAGAAGTACCTCGGCCGGGTCATGGCCAAGCTGGGTCTGCGGGACCGGGTGCAGGCGGTGATCTTCGCGTACGAGTGCGGGCTGGTCGGGCCGGGGTAGGCGCAGGAGACCGTGGAGGGGCCCGGGGCGTCCTGGCCGGCGCCGGTGCCGGCTGCCGGGGCACGGCATGGCAGGGTTCCGCCGACGTGCTCCGGCGCGCGCGGATATCGCCATGGTCCGCGCACCAGCGATCCCCGCTCCGGGCCGCGTCCGCCTGCTGCCGGGGCAGGGCAGGGCGGGCGGATGCGGCGCTCGGCCGTCAGGCGTCCTGGAGCAGGACGTACTTGGCGGCCAGGCTGGTGCCGTACTTGTCCATCCCGTTGAGGTAGAACTGGCTGTCGGCGGTGTTCAGGCCGAGCCTGCCCGCAGTCGTCGTCCCCCAGCACGAAGTCTGGGCCCCGGGGGCGAGGGCGGATTCCGCGCAGGTGTCGTGGGCGCCCGCGACAATCACCCAGTGGCTGTGGATGTCCCCGCCGATGTTGATCCAGTTGTCCGACAGGTTCGAGACGATCAGGACGGGCTGGATCCAGTTGTCGTTCCCGTGGACGATGCAGGTCTGGAAGAAGACCCGGGTCGACTTCGGGTGGTTCAGGGTGCCGCTGCACGCCTTGTCGAAAGCGGGCAGGTCCACCGGCCGCCAGGTCTTCACCGCGGCGGGTGCGGCAGCCGGGGCCCCGGCAGCCGGGGACGGAGCCGCAGAGGTCGGGACGGCGGTGAGAGCCAGCACGCCGGCGGCAGCGACGGCTGTGCCGGCCGTCCGGGAGAATCGACGGGCCATCGTGAGTGTTTCCTTCCGTTCGGTTGTGCGCGTACCTGGCCACAGCAGTTGATTTTGGTTGTGGTCCGGCTTGCGGGGCCGCGGGCCCGGACCGTGCCGGTCCTGCCCGCCCTGCCACGCTCGTGAGCGAGGCCGGTGCCGACCCCGCGAGCAGGCCCTCCCGGCCCCGCCAGGAAACCCCCGTGTCCCTCTCGAAGCCGCCTCCAGCCTGCCCTCCGCCCGCCCTCCCGGCCTCCTCCCCAGGTCGGCACCGCTTCCCCCGGCAGAGCCAACTCCGCACCCTCCCCAGGGAGGAGACAACCGAACAGACCACCGGCGGATCGACCCGTGCCGGTGGTGCCGGTGGTGCCGGCGGGAGAGGCGGCAGCGAGCCGGTGAGGGCGGAGGATCGCTGCCGAGCCGGCCGGGGTGTCGGTGCGCACGGTGCGGCGTCGGCCGGCCGCGGCCCGGGAGCCGGGGCGGGTGGAAGCGGCTCCACGTCACAGCGGGTTCGCGGTCACGGACGAGCTGTGGGACCGGCCTTCCGTGCGCCCGCCGCAGATCCCCGGGCGCCTCCCCAGGGCCGTCCCCGGGCGTCTGCCCAGGGGCCGGAGCCGGCCGCGCGCACGGTGATCAGGGCGGCGGCGAGGGCCAGTTCGGGCGGTGTGCCGATGACCTACCGCGGCTTCCTCGCCGAGCTGCTGACGGCCGAGTGCGACGACCGGGCGCGCCGCCGCTCCGAGCGGCGGACCAAGGCCGCCGGGTTCCCCCGGGACAACGGGTGTGAGTAGTCGGCGTACAGGAAATCCCGGTGAGATTGATCTTGGCCGGATAGGGAGCGTATTTGGTCGTGATCAAGAGGATGTTTTGGTGAGTTCCTTGATCCAGATCATCGAGGCACGGAGGTGGAGGCCGGCGAGGTAGCTTTCGGGCGTCTTGTCGAACCGTGTGGCGATGCCCCGCCAGGCCTTCAGCCTGTTGATCAGGCGCTCGACGGTGTTCCGCTCCTTGTAGAGCTCGGCCTCGTGGGCGACGGGCCGGCCGCCCCTGCTGCCCTTCTTCTCTCGGTTGGCGGCATGGTCTCGCTTCTCCGGGATAACGGCCTTGATATGCCGTTTACGCAGGTGGGAGCGGTTGCCGCGCGAGGAGTAGGCCTTGTCGCCCGCGACTGCGTCGGGCCTGGTGCGGGGGCGGCCGACAGGCCCGCGAACCCGGACCTTCGCCAACACGGGGATGAACTGCGGGCTGTCGGCGGCTTGCCCCTCGGTCAGGACGATTGCCAGCGGGCGGCACTTACGCTCGCCGGCGATGTGGACCTTGCTGGTCTGCCCGCCTCTGGACCGTCCGAGCAGGGCCGCCTTCAGGCGGATCTTGCGTCTGCGTCGGACGCGTCGCCGCTCGTCCCGTTCCGGATCGTCTGCGGTGTCCTGCCTGTCTTGTTCCTTCGAGCCGCCCCTTCTTGCCGGGCCTTCTCCGCCCCTTCTTGCCGGGCCTTCTCCGCCTCCTCGGCGGCCTTCTCCAGGTCGGCGAGCGTGTCGGGGTCGAGATGCATCCCGGCGGCGTCGTGGTGGGCCCGGACGGCGGTGGAATCCACGCTGACCAGCGACAAGTCCACCTCACCTCGCTTCGCTGCCTCCGCGATCCCGCCCTCCAACAGGGCCTCGAAGGCCCCGGCGTCCCTCCACTGCCGGAACCGGTTGTGGACCGTGGACCAGGCGCCGAACCGGCTCGGCATCTCCCTCCACTGGCCGCCCGTCCGAAACCGCCAGATCACGCCCTCGAACTGCCGACGGAGCCGCTCGGGGTACGGGCCGTACTCACCGATCGGCAGGTACGGCCCGATGAACTCCCACTCAGGGTCCGTCAGTTGCACTCGCGTCACACAACACGATCTACCGGACCAGGCGCGACCACGAGGGCGAAACCCACAGATTGATCACGACCCGATACTCGCCCTAGCACACCGCTCCGTGGCCTCGCCGAGGTTCACGGAACGATCGTCGAGCGGGTCCCGGCGCTGGCTACGGTCCGTCTCGTGCCGGTGGAGTTTCTGACTGATGAGCAGGCCGAGGCGTACGGGACGTTCGCCGAGGCGCCCACGCGCCCGGAGCTGGAGCGGTTCTTCTTCCTCGACGATGACGACCGTGACCTGATCGCGCTGCGTCGTACGGACGCGCACCGGCTGGGCATGGCGGCGCAGATCTGTACGGTCCGCTACATCGGCCGGTTCCTGGGCGAGGATCCGCTCGTCGTGCCGTGGGAGGCCGTGGAGTACCTGGTCGGACAACTCGGCATCGCCGACGCCTCGTGCGTGAAGCGGTATGCCGAGCGGCGCTCGACGGTGTACGAGCACGCGGGCGAGATCCAGCGGCGGTTCAAGTACCGGGACTTCACCGACCGGAAGTGGGGGCGGGAGTTCCGCAGTTTCCTGTACGGGCGGGCGTGGACGCACGCCGAGGGGCCGGTGGCGCTGTTCAACCATGCGGTGACGTGGCTGCGGAAGAACCGGGTGCTGCTGCCGGGTGTCTCGGTGCTGGCCCGGCAGGTGTCGGAGGCCCGTACGGCGGCCGAGTGTCGCCTGTACGAGGCGGTGGCCCGCGCGACGGTCCGGTAGATGCGGCGCTCGCGCCGGCCTTGGCGGAGCTACTGGTGGTGCCGGAGGGCAGGCGGGTCTCGGAGCTGGAGCGGCTGCGTACGCCGCCGGTGAAGTCGACGGGCACGGCGATGGTGCGGGCCATGGAGCGGGTGGAGGAGATCTCCGCGTTCGCGCTGGGCCGGGTGAACCTGTCGCGGGTGCCGGTGAACCGGCTGTCCGCGCTGGCCCGGTACGGGCAGCTGAGCAAGGCGCAGACGATCGAGCGGGCGCCGGAGCCGCGGCGAACCGCGCTGCTGACGGCGGTGGTGCGCCAGCTGGAGGCGCAGGCGGTCGACGACGCACTGGATCTGTTCGCGGTGCTGATGGCGAACCGGCTGATCAGCCCAGCCCGCCGGGCGTCGGACCGGGAGCGCCTGGCGATGCTGCCGCAGCTGGAGAAGGCGGCCCGGATCCTGGCGAAGGCGTCGAAGATCCTCACCGAGGAGCTGGACCTGGTCGCCGAGCACGACGCGGACCTGGACGTCGCCGCGCTGTGGGCGGCGGTCGAGGAGGCCGTGCCACGTACGGCGGTGGCCGGGGCGGTGGCGACCGTCGAGGCCCTGGTGCCCGAGGATGACGGGTCCGCGGAGGCGGCGATGCGCGAGAAGCTGGCCCTGCGCTACAACACCGCCGCGCCCGTTCCTGTCCCTGTTGGGCGAGTCGGACGCGCTGGGCGCCGCCCCGGCCGGGGCGTCGCATTCTCAAGGCGGTGCGTCACCTGCCCGTGCTCTCGCGGCGTCGGGTCAAGGACCGGCCGCTGCTGCCCCGCGAGGTCGACGCCGAGCTGGTGCCGGCGGTGTGGAAGCGCGCGGTGTTCTCCAACGCCAAGCTGCCGCAGGGCGCGGTCGACCGTGACGCGTACGTGGTGTGCGTCCTGGGATGCACCGCGCCCTGAACCGGCGCGATGTGTTCGCCTCTCCCTCGAACCGGTGGGCGGACCCGCGCGCCCGGCTGTTGGACGGGCCGCGGTGGGAGGCGATGCGCGCGGACGTGCTCGCGGGCCTGTCCCTGACCGAGGACGCCGAGGAGCACCTGGCCCAGCTCGTCCGGGGGCTGGACGCGGCGTGGCGGCAGATGGCCGACCGCCTGGAGGAGGCCGGCGCCGAGGCGAAGGTGGAGATCGTCGTCCCCGAGGGCGGCGGACGCGCCCGGCTGTCGGTGGACAAGCTTGGCGCGGTGGGCGAGCCGGAGTCGCTGACCTGGCTCAAGGCCACCACGGAAGCGATGCTCCCGGGGATCGACCTGCCGGACCTGCTGTTCGAGGTCCACTCCTGGACCGGCTTCCTTGATGCCTTCGGGCACGTCTCCGAGCGGCGCACCCGGATGGAGGGCCTGCTCGTCTCCCTGGTCGCGCTGCTGGTGGCGGAGAGCTGCAACATCGGCCTGACTCCGGTCATCGACCCGGAGAACAAGTCGCTGACTCGCTCGCGGCTGTCCCACGTCGACCAGAACTACCTGCGAGCCGACACCATCGCCGCGGCGAACGCCGCGCTCATCACCGCCCAGTCCCGCATCGAGCTGGCCCAGATGTGGGGCGGCGGGCTGCTCGCCTCCGTCGACGGCCTGCGCTTCGTCGTCCCCGTCAAGAGCATCAACAGCGGCCCCTCGCCCAAATACTACGGCTACAAACGCGGCGTGACCTGGCTCAACGCCGTCAACGACCAGGTCGCCGGGATCGGCGCGATGGTCGTACGCGGCACCCCGCGCGACAGCCTCTACACCCTGCTCAACCTCGACGGCGGGGTGAAGCCTGAGATGGTCGCAACCGACAACGCCTCGTACTCGGACATGGCCTTCGGCCTGTACAAGATGCTCGGATTCCGCTTCGCCCCGCGCTTCCGCGACCTCGCCGACCAGAGGTTCTGGCGCGCCGACCTGCCCGACGGCGAGGCGCCGGCCGCCGCCGGGTACGGGCCGCTGGAGGCCATCGCCTGCAACAAGGTGAACCTCAAGCGGATCGCCACGCACTGGCCGGACATGCTCCGGGTCGCCGGGTCGCTCATCACCAACCAGGTCCGGGCCTACGACCTGCTGCGGATGTTCGGCCGCGAGGGCCACCCGACCCCGCTCGGCGCCGCGTTCGCCGAGTACGGGCGGATCGACAAGACCATGCACCTGCTCGCGCTGGTCGACCCGGTCGACGACACCTACCGTCGGCTGATGAACCGGCAGCTGACCGTGCAGGAGTCCCGCCACCGGCTGGCGCGTGCGATCTGCCACGGCGGCCGCGGCCAGATCCGCCAGGCGTACCGCGAGGGCCAGGAGGACCAGCTCGCCGCCCTCGGCCTGGTCCTCAATGCCGTCGTCCTGTGGAACACCCGCTACCTCGATGCCGCCGTCGCCCAGCTCCGCGCCGAGGGCCACGACATGGGGATTAGGGCTCGTGCGACCCATGACTGGCAGGCAAGGAGAGCCAGAGGGCAGCGTGCTCGTAGGGCCCTGTTCCCGTCCGGCCTGCTCGACCTGCCGACCTGAAGGGCTGCCGTGGAGTCTGCGCTGATCGGGCGTGGTGGCGGGAAGCACGATGCTCCTTTGCCCACGGCATGGGCCGGCATTCCGGGGGGCCTGATGGGCAGCCTGCGTACCCGTCGGGGCAGGAGTCGCCTGGCGCAGGAGATGGTGTCGGCCCTGCGGAAGGGGCATCGGTGGCGGCCTGACCGTCTGCAAGATCGAACCCGCTGACCGCGTCGCATCGCTTCCATCGCGGGTAGATGACGGTGGCGTCGGCCATGCAGAGGTGTTCCACCATCGCACCGTTCACACTTTTCTCCCCAGCGTGTCGGCACCTACCAGAACGAGATATCCGAAAATATCGGATTGTCCGGATACGTGTCGGCTGCGACAATCGCGGGATGCGTAATCACATCCTGTCCGACGGCACCGTTGCCCTCTCCCTCCTGCGTCTCGACGATGCGTCGGCGCACCTGGCCGGGGAGGACACACAGCTGGTGCGCTGGCTGAATGGTGGCCCCGGAACCCGGGAGAGCGTCGAGGCGTACCTCGTGCACTGCGCTCAGCAGTGGGAGGCTGACGGGCCGCTGCGGGCCTTCGGTATCCGGTTCGGTGCCGAAGAGACCCTGGCCGGCACGGTTGACCTGCGGTTCGAGGGCGAAGGTCTGGAGCTTGGTCAGGTGAACGTGGCCTACGGGCTCTACCCGGCCTGGCGCGGACGGGGACTGGCGACCCGCGCGGTCGACCTGGCGTGCCGGTATGCGGCCGACCAGGGTGCGATCTGCGCGGTGATGAAGACGGAGCCGGAGAACGAGGCGTCCGCACGGGTCGCCCTGCGGGCGGGCTTCACCCTGGTCCGCCGGATCCGTGAGCAGAGTGGAACCGTCTACGACCGCTACGAGCGTCCTCTGGTGAAGGGGCTGGCGGTGAGGATCGCCGGCGAGGCCGACATCGATGCGGTCTTCGACATCCGCACCAGCGTGCGCGAGAACCATCTCTCGCACGAGCAGCTCACCGAGCTCGGGATCACGAAGGAGTCGGTGAAGGAGGCGTTGGCTGCGTCCCCGTGTCTGTGGATCGCCGAGGTCGAAGGGCAGGCCGCGGGGTTCGCGATGGCGGACACCGAGGCCGGCAGCGTCTTCGCATGCTTCATCCGCCCGCAGTTCGAGGGGCGCGGTCTGGGGCGCATGCTCATGCAGCGCGCGGAGGCGTTCCTGTTCGAGCGCCATGCGACCGTCTGGCTGACCACCGATACCTCCAGCCGCGCTCCCAGCTTCTACCGTCGGCTCGGCTGGACCGCGCTGCGGGATCTGCCGGACGGCAGCACCCACTTCGAGAAGCAGCGCACGACACCTGCCGTCGGCAAGATGCACGCCGACGAGGCGGGCATCGATTAACCTCTCGTGCGCCGACTGCTGGTCGCCCAGTTCCCCCGCTGGGCCGACCTGCCGCTCGCACCGGTCCGGTCCGCAGGGACGGACAACGCCATGTACCGGCTCGGTGACGACCTCGCGGTCCGCCTCCCGCGGATCCCCTCGGCCGTCGAAAGCCCTGCGCACCGAGCAGCACTGGCTGCCGCAGATTGCCCCGCATCTCCCGGTGCCCAGTCCGGTCCCGCTGGGGATGGGTGCCCCGGCGGAGGGCTTCGAGTGGCCCTGGTCCGTCTGCCGCTGGATCGAAGGAGAGAATCCGGTGACCGGCCGGCTCGCCGATCCCCTCGGGCTCGCCCGGGACCTCGCCGGCTTCATCACCGCCCTGCGCGGTGTCGACACCACCGGTGCCCCGGCCGCGCGCCGGGGTCTGCCCCTCACCACGCAGGACGAGGAGGTGCGTGCCGCGCTAGCCGACCTGGGCGGAATGATCGACGTACCCGCAGCGACGGCCGCGTGGGAACAGGCCCTGCACGTACCGGCGTACGAGGGGCCGGCACAGTGGTTCCACGGCGACCTCGCATCGTTCAGCATCCTTGCCGCACAGGGCAGGCTGGCCGGGGTCATCGACTTCGGGCTCACGGGGGTGGGAGACCCCAGCGTCGATCTCATCCCCGCGTGGAACCTGCTGCCCGCACACGCGCGCGAGAAGTTCCGCACCGCCCTCGGGGCCGACGACGACGCCTGGGACCGTGGCCGCGGGTGGGCCCTGTCAATCGCATTGGTCGCGCTCCCCTACTACAAGGACTCCAACCCTCAGCGCGCGGCCAGCGCCCGCCACGTCATCCGCGAGGTCCTCGCCAGCCACGAGCAGGTGACGCGGTGACCGCCCGCCACCCCGTCCAGGTGCCCGCCGCATTGACTACCTCGCTGGCCGGTGAAGCCTGGCGGACCTGGACCGATGCTCTCCCGGACCTGGCCGAGGACTTCTTCCACCGCTGGGACCTGCGCCTGGACGGCTCCGCCGCACACGGAGTCGTCGCGCTGGCCCTCCCCGTCCGGCGGCCGGACGGCAGTGCCGCCCTGCTCAAGCTCCAGCCCGTGGACGAGGAGACCCGCGGCGAGCCCCTCGCCCTGCGCACCTGGGGAACACGTCACGCCGTCGACCTGCTCGAACACGACCCCGACACCGGAACCATGCTCCTGGAGCGGCTCGATGCCTCCCGCTCGCTCCAGAATGTCCCGGACAGCGTCCAAGCTCTGCAGGATCTGTCGGCATTCCTGGCCCACCTGATCGCTGTCCCGGCCCCGCCCGGCCTGCCACGGCCGGCCGACATCGCGCAGGCCATGATCGACCGGCTCCCCGCATCACGGCCTTCAAAAACCAAGGGCATTCAACAACCCGGGACCACCGTTCTCTGACATGACCCGGGTCCATGACCGCCCCCGAACCGGCCGAGCCGGGCCTCCTCGTCGCCGAACCGCTCATCCGCACCGAGATCAAGATCGGATACGCCCGGGTCTCGACCAGCGTGCAGAAGCTCGAACGACAGCTCGACGCACTCACCGCCGCCGGATGCCGGAAGATCTTTGCGGACAAGAAGTCCGGCAAGAACGCGCTCCGCCCCGAGCTGAAGGCGTGCCACGCCTTCCTCGACCCCGGCGACACCCTCGTGGTCCCCTCGCTCGACCGCTACGGCCGCCGCCTCCAGGGCCTCATCAACATGGTCGCCGAACTCCGCACCCGCGGCATCGGCTTCACCTCTCTGCACGAGAACCTCGACACCACCACCCCCGGCGGCCGGCTCGTCTTCCACGTCTTTGCCGCCCTCGCGGAGTTCATCCGCGAACTCATCGTCATCGGCACCAACGAGGGCCTGGCCGCCGCCCGCGAACGCGGCCGGGTCGGCGGACGCCCCAGCGTCGCCACCGAGGAAGTCATCCGCGCCGCCCGCGACCTGCTGCCCGACCCCGGCCGCTCGATCACCTCGATCGCCAAGCTGCTGGGCGTCTCCCTGGGCACCCTCTACAACCACATCCCAGACCTGCGCGAGCTACGCGTTGGCACCGTGCCCCGTCGGATCGAAGCGCCGGCGGAGTAGACCGACTCCAGCAAGATCAATCTCACCGGCACTTTCTGTACGCCAACTACTCACACCCGAGGTAGGTCTTCAGGTTGATGTTGCTGGGCGAGTAGATGGGAAGCCCGGTGGCCAGCCAACCGGAATATGGCTTCTCGGATTCGCGCCCTGGTGAGTCCCGGAGGTCTGCGGCGCGGGCGAAGCTCTCGCGGCTCAGGGAGACCCAGACGCCCCAGGAGAAGACGTCGCTGCTGCCGATGACCGGTATCTCGATCAGGCCCTTGACGAAGTAGTGCTGTGCTCTGATGGCGCACTGATCCGATGAGAGCAGGCAGTCAGGGGTGTCGTCGTAGCTCGGGTCCCAGACGTAGGGGGGCCGTTGTCGAGTAGTTCATCGGCAGCTCTGCGTGGTGCTCGCCGCAGCACGAGCAGGCGAACCCGGGATCGCTGGTCATGGGCGGAAGCCTGAACCGACCCCTTTGACTGCAGCCCGCCCCGGCCCCGGGCGGTCCGTCGACGGCATGTCACAAGCACGGTCCTTCCTCGCCCGGGTCCCGAAAGCTCCTGGCGGATGTCCGGACGGTGGCGAGGAGCGCCTGGGCGCGCCGCCGGAAGGTCTCGTCCTGGTCGATGACGCGGTCCTCGATGCCCGAGCAGACCGTGCGGGCGTCGCCGGTGGCGAGGACGGCGAGCAGGCTGAGGTGGTCGTAGGTCAGGGCGGCGGAGAGAAGCCCCAGGGCGTCGCAGGCGCCCTGGGGATCGGTGCCCGTCTCGGCGGCCGCCAGGGCAGCTTCGGCGAGCGCGGGGCGGTCGAGCGAGGCGGGTTCCGCGACGGACAGCAGGGCGGTTGCGGCGGTCGGTGCCAGCCTCGGATCGGCGAGGGAGGCTTCCAGGTGGGGCGCGAGCGGCTGCCCCGCCTGTCCGAGAAGTTCCGCAGCATGGGCGGCCCGCGCCAGCGGCCACTGGGACCAGGGGCTTCGTGCGGCGCGGCGGAACACGGAGTCCAGGACGGCGACCGCCTCGTGCGCGTCGCCCGTGATGCGCCACAGCGCCTCGGTGAGGGCGGTGTCAGCGTCCAGAGCGGGCGTGGTGTCGGCGTCCGGGCCGCTGAGTGCAGCGCGTAGCGCGGGCACCAGCGCCACCGCCCGGGGGCCGAGTTCCCCCGCCGCGGCCGCGGCCTGCCGCCGCTGGGCGGCTCCCTCGCGGAGCTCGGGCCCGAGCAGGCGCAGCAGGGGTGCGGCGTCGCCGGTGAGGTCGTCCAGGGCCTGCGCGGCGGAGAGGACCCCGTCCTCGGCTGCCGCGCGCAGGGCCGCGACGGTGCGGGCCCGGTCTGCCGGTCCGCCGTCGCGGGCGAGGGTGGTGAGGGCGCGGGCCGTGGGGCCGGGATGGTGGGGGAGCAGTGCGCACAGCTCGGGCAGGGCCGGGGCTGCCGCGCTGCCCCAGCCGGCCAGGAGGTTCGTCAGCTGCCAGGGCTCGTTGCCGTTGAGCTCCGTGGGCCGCGCGAGTCGCTTGCGGACCGCGGCGAGGAGGTCGTCGTCGTAGGGGAAGGCGGCGTACGGGCTGCGGGATCCTGCGGCCGCGTCCAGGGCCCGGGGACGCCGTCCGAGACCAGCACAGTCGACCTCGAGCGCACCGTCGCCATTGGGCTCGGACGGCGTCGGTCATCGCAGGGGACGAGTTCACCCCGCGTCCGCGGCTGCGCCGATGATCCCCTCCCACAGTGTGCCTCAGGGGATGACGGCGGCCGCTCGGTGAGCGTCCAGGAGTGCCGGTGCTGCCGGGGACACCGGAGTAGAGGTGCCCCATCCGGAACAGCCTCCCGTCCAGCACCTCGGGGCACAGGCCGAAGGGGCCGTCGTGGTAGCCGGGCATCCGTGCGGGAGGGGCGTCCGCGCCCTTCGTCACGTGGTCCGTCACTGGCCGAGGAGCACACGGCGCATCTGCGCCGCCCGCGTGATGTAGTCCTCCCGCTGGTCGATCACCCACGTGCCGCCCTCCTCGACCACGCGCAGCGCCCAGCGATCGGTTCTCCCGGGCTTGCTCAAGGGGAAGGTGACGTACACCCCGTAGCCCACCGGGTGGGCGCCGGGGCCCGCGGGCACCTGGATGATGTCGCCGGTGGCGGCGGTAGCGGGACCGGCCGGTGTCATGTCGGCGAGCGTCGGTATCACCGGGGTGGGGCCAGAGGGGACGGCCGGAGCGGACGTCGGGGTCGGGGCGGGTGTCCGGGTGGTGCTGGTGGTGACGCAGTCGGCGACGGTGCCGCCGCGCAGGAGAGCCGAGCTGAGGGAGCAGGAGGTCTGCCAGTCGCCGCGGTTGACCGCGTCCTGGTAGTTCTGGGCGACGGCGGACAGTGCGGCCAGTGTGGATGCGGGGATCGGCGCAGGGGCAGCGCTGGTGGGCGCGGGGTTCGTGTCGGCGGCGGTCGAGGCGCAGCCGGCCGCGGAGAGCAGGGCGGCCACGAGGGTGAGGGTCCGGGCGGTCTGCTTGTAGACAGTCACGTGCTTATCCAACCGGATGGCACTGTCAGGGCCACTCGAATCCCTGACCCGTGGCAGAAGCGGGCTGTGAGCGAGGACGCTAGTGCTGTGACCGCATAGGTTCGCCGGGTTGCTGGGCCACACGGCGAGGAGGGGTCTGCCGCTCGATCTGAGTGCGGCCAGGGTGTTCGCGCTGCCCTTGCGGCGGCGGTTGACGCCCCACAGGGTGTCGTCTCCGACCGAGTAGCAGCCGTGGAAGCAGGTGACGCCATGGGGGCGCCGAAGCGGCTGCGCCATCGTTGCCGTACGGGCTCACCGGTGCTTCGTGGTCGATCGCGGACGTAGGCACCGGCCGCCGAGAAGGCAGAAGCAGGGCGCACACGCCAGCCGGCCGGACCCCAGCACCAGTGCGACCTCGCCACCGAGACCGTCCGCGGCTACGCCGGCCACCTCCCCAGCGGCATCTACGAAGCCCGCACCCGGTTCTACCGCCGCGCACCCCACGAGGTCCTCGGCGCCGATGGCTACGCCCTTCGCGTCGCGACCGGCGCACGCTGTCGCGCGCCGGCCGTCAGCCGATCGGTCCGAGGAGGTAGTTGCCCGGCGCGGCGGGGTCGTCGCTGAGGTAGAACTCGATGATCGCCTCGCGGAACTCGTCGAGGCTGATCACCCCGTTCCCGTCCCGGTCCAGTCGCGGGAACGCCTGCTCGGAGTGCGCGCGGGGCACGCCCAGCTGCTCGTACATGTGGACGTACTCCTCCTTGCTGAGGATGCCGTCGCCGTTGGTGTCATAGGCGTTCAGCAGGGCGTCGGCGATCGCCAGCACCGTGCTCTCGAAGTGCGCGGGCGTGGTCACGTCGGCCTTCATGATGGTGAGGAACTCCTGGCGCGAGACCTGCCCGTCGCCGTCGGTGTCCCCGTGCTCCACCAGGAGGTGCCACCAGCGGGCGAAGGCGTCGTGGAGGGCCCGAACGGTGGCCTGGTCGTCCCGGGTCGCGGTCCGGGCGAACACCTCGGCCGTGCCGCGAAGGTCCTCCTGGGACAGCTGTCCGTCCCCGTTCAGGTCGAACCAGTCGAACAGGGCGTTGAACTTCTGGCTCTTCACGGGCGATGTCATGAGGTCCTCGATTCCCTGGCCGCGCGGGCGGCGTGCGGCGGCATGCGGCGAACGGTAGGGTCAGCGGTCCGGAGAGCGCCTCCGCAACGCCGGGAGGCCACCGCTGCGGGTGACGGCGGGAGGGCGGTGGTGCGCCAGGTGGCTCATCCGGGCCCGTGAGGGCATGGAGGGACCTCGATGCGCTGGTCGTGCTCATCGAGGAGCCGGCGGTCGATGTCCAGCAGCCACCAGCGGCCGACCTCGACGGTGCAGAAGCGGCGGGCCCCGGACCCCGGAAATCGGATCCCTGTGTGAGTAGTTGTCCTGGCCGACCAATCCGGACTGGCTCGTGCTGGTTTTGTCGAAGGTCTTCCCACTGCCTTCGGGGCTTGGCTACGTTCCGACGCGGCTACCGACGTCGGTGGCATGGCCAGTGGGAGGGGTACATGAGGCTCAGGCGCATGGCCGCAGCTGCTGCGGCGTCGATCAGTATCGTTCTTGCCGGGACGGCTGCTGCGCCTTCGGCGTCTGCCGCCTCCGGCGGCGGGTGCTCGGAAGGCTCGATCCGTTCCTGCATCAGCTACAACGGATGGCTCGCCACGGTGTCGGCGGATTCCTGGTACTACCCCACCCCACCAGCCGGGTGTACGCACCAGACGATGATCATCAACGGTAATGGAAACATCGTTGCCGAGAAGTACTGGGACTACTGCAACAGCGATCGGAACCCCGGAGTCGGCTACGGAACGATCGGGGGAGACTTCTATGCGCGCACGTGCTTCTTCTTGAACAACACCGTGCTGGCCTGCGTGGACAGTCCTTGGCAGCGCGTCTGACACCCGGCTGGGGGATGTCGTTGTGGAAGGATCGGTTACGGGACATCTCTGAGGAATTCCCCACCCCGCTTCGTCTGGTGGGAGCACTACCTGGCGGAACAGGGACGGAGCTGGGACAGCCGCCAGCGGTGCTGGCTGTCGTCCCATTTCGGCGCCGTCGATCGCGGCGAGCAGCCGGGAGCGGACGGCGCCGACTGCCTTCCGGATCCTTGCTCTTCAGCTGGGGGCGATCAGTTCGGCGGCCGCGGCGAGGACCGGCACCGGCACCGGCACGGTCGCATCGCTCAGGAAGTCGGCCATCGCCTGGGCGCTGTCGTTCTCGCGTCATCGTGGCGTACTGCCGGCCGAAGCGCATCCCCCTTTGTGCGGCTCGACGAGAATCTGGACGCCTACCGCGCCGGAAAGCCCGGCGACTTCGGGAAAGCTGGTCGCGTCCGACGGGAATCCCGAGAAGCACCAGATGTTCCTCCTGGGCATCGATCCCGATGCGCACAACGGCCGGGCCATCGTCTCGACGGGAAACCCCGACAAGGCGCAGCACACGGCGGTCTCCGTGCCGGGCACCGAGACCGTGCTCGCCGGGGGATGCCGGGGCGCCGCCCCTGCGCGACTTCACCAAGGACTTGCGGGTGGCCGAGGGTGACAACGGCGTCTGTTCGCACCTGACCCTGATGGGGCACAGCCACGGGACCTACGTCGTGGGCGCGGCCGCGCGGGACGGCGGCGTGAACGCCGACGGCATCATCGCGTTGGGCAGCCCCGGCATGGGGGTGGACAGGGCCTCGGAGCTCAGCATCGCCCCGAAGCACGGCTGGGTCGGCACGGCCAAGGACGACTTCATCCAGACGGCCACCGGCACCGTGTTCGGCGAGGGACCCCAGTACGGGATCTTCGGGGCCCGGCACATCAAGGTCGACACCAGCGGGCACGGCGGCTACCGGGACAGGGGCCCCGGTGGTGCAAGCGAGACCCTCCTCCACCAGCGACGGATCATCGCCGGCCGCCCGCCGACCCTCGCCCCCACCGTCGCGCACTGACCCCGGATCCGCCCCGATCGACCCGCCGACCCAGGAGCACCGTGACTGCCAGCGCATCCCGCGCCTTCGCGCGGATCACCGCCACCGCGCTCCTGCCGGCGGCGCTCGGAGGGTGCTCGTCCGCCCATCCCGACAGGAGTGACCCACCACCCGTGAAGTCCAAGGCCGATGCCCGGACCTGGGGCCCAGCAGATCACCGAGCACACGGCCCGCACCGCCGGGATCGGGCCGGACCCGTCGACCGTCGACACGCTCTCCACTCCGTGCACCGGGAAGAACGGTGAGACCGCCGACGACGACCGGTACATCCTGATGTACAGCGTGAAGAGCCGCGTACCGCGCGCCCAACACCCGGAAGCGGTCCGGAGGATCCGCGACATGCTGATCGGCGAGGGCCTGACCGAGGAGGGCTGGCGCGAAACAACTGCGGGCCCGGGCCCGGGCAGGACCGGGCCACCACCCTGTGGGAGCAGGCACTTGCAGCCGACCTCCCGCCCGCCGCACTGCACGGGCTCGGCCGCTTCGCCACCGCCACCGCCATCGACAGGCGCGGGTACACCCGCTCCGCCGTCTGTCTGCGCTTGGCCTGCGACGGCCGGCTGGACGACACGGCCCCCCGAGGCCGCCAAGGAGGGCTCTGGCCGTCCTTGGCGTGCGGGGCACCGCGCCGGTGTTCGCGGCCCGGCCCACCCGGGCCTACCTGAACAGCACCGGCTGGTGCACCGACCTGGCCACGCTGCCCGGTGGGTGTCCCCGCGGTCCCGCCCGGGCGTGCATGCGCAGGAGGGGGGTCTGTGGAGCGAAGTTCAGAGGGCGTCGAGGATGCGGGTGCGCTGCGCGGCGTGTTCGGCGTCGGTGATCGCACCGGCGTCGCGCAAGGCGTCGAGCCGCTTGAGGCGGCTCGCTATCTCATCGGCGGTGGTGGCCGCGTGAGGGGTCCACGCGGCCGGCTCAGCGCTCGGAGGAGTGTTCGCCGGCATCGGGGGTGCAGCGTGCGGCAGAGGAAGCTGCGCGGGCGGCTGGGCGCCGTACGGATTCGCGGGCGGGAAACCGTAGCCCGGGCCCGGGGGAGGCGGGAACGCACCCTGCTGCGGCGGGTGGGGCTGGACCGGATACGGGGCCTGCGCGCCCCACGCTGCGCCGGCCGCCGGGTTCGCCTGGAAGTCCCAGCGCCCGTTGTCGGCGCGGCCGTGCAGGCTCATCGCGTGCCCGCACCCCTTGCACTTGCGGGTGACCAGTTCACTCATGCCGGCCGTCATCATCCCCGCGGCGGCCCGGCCCATGGCCCGGCCCGCGTTGTTGATCGCAGAGTTCGTGCACCTCGTGCAGTCGGGGCATCCGGTGTGTACGCGCTGTGCCATCCCGGGGCGTCCTTCCGTGCATTGACACTTCGTTGATCGACTGACTGTTCCAGGCGGCCTGTACCCGCGGGTGCAGGCCGCCCAGAGTGTGGAATGCGGCCGGACGGCGGCGGTGCCAGGCCCGCAATGCCGTGCGGCGCTGCGCAAGTTCAGCACGACCACAGAGAGGAAGGCCAGGGCTTCGACGGTTTCGCCACCCGTCAGCGCTGTCCCGCGTCACCGGACGGACCCGTCGGCTACCCGTTCGTCCTCTCTTGGACCGCGGCTGCTTCGTCCTCGGGCCTGCGGCCACGGCTCCGGAAGCCGGTGCAGGCCGTCGCAGTCGATGCCCTGGCTTTTCTGCACGACTGTCGACAGCGACTGTTCAGCTCGTTGGGAGGCGGGCTCCGGTGAGGGAAATCGTTGTTCATGAGAATGGGCAGCACCCGGTTGAGGCGGAAGCGGCCGGTTCCCGGGATCGAACATCGCCAGGCCCGCCGTGACACGGTGCAGCCGCCACCGTCGTGCTCCCTCGACGGCGGCTGCACCGTGCCTCAGGTCAGCCGGGCGGTGGCGTAGGCGAGCATGGCGTCGCGCTGGTACACGGCGAGCCCCGGGGTGATGGCCTCGTATGCGGCGCGCCACGTCTCGTTGTCGACGATGGAGCGTCCGATGGCTCGGTAGTCCTCGGCGGCGACGGTGCGCAGTTCGCTCAGCGCCCGGTATTGGGTGTCGATCTCGGCCTGGACCGGGTCGGCGTCGACCGGGTGGCCCGCGGCCATGAGTTCGGCCAGCCGGATCATCTGCGCGGTGCGCTCACGGTGCGCGGCGTCGGCGTCGGCCTGGCTCATCGTGGCGGCGCGTCGTCCGACCTCCTGGGCGAGTTCGGGGTAGTCGCGCATGTTGTCCTCGTAGTGGGAGGGCGTCACGCCCTCGAAGAGGTTCTCCGGGCGGTTGATGGTCATGGGACGGTCGTCCTTCCTGGACTGCACCAGTTCGGCGATCGTGCGGGAGACGGCGCCGGCCAGGCGATCCCCGCCAAGCTGGACGACTACGCGGTCGGCGCGTGGATGCGCCGCCAGCGCAAGGCCGCGGGCCTCACCGCCGACCAGGTGGCCAAGCTCGACGCGCTGGACGAGCTGTGGCGCCTGGAGCCGGACTGGAACCGCTCCTACCGCCGCCTCCTCGCCTACCTCGCCGCCGGCGGAACCCTGAACGGCCCGGCCAACCGCACCGGCCTCGGCGACGACCCGGCGTTCCGTCCCGGCACCTGGCTGCGCAAGCAGGCCAAGGCCCGCACCGACGGCAAGCTGACCGCCCAGCAGACCGCGCTCCTGGACGCGCTCACCCGGCACGCCGAGACCGTCGCCGGCCGACCCCTGCCTCGCAGGCGAGGTGCGTGATGCGGCGCCGAGCACGGGGCCGGGGCCCGGCGATGCCGAGCCGCCCGGCGAGGAGCAGGGCCAGAGCCGCGGGCACCAGCGCCCAGGCGGGCAGGTCGCCCGGATCGACGTGGCCGGCGAGCAGAGCGCTGCCCGCGGCGGCGCCCGCGGCGGAGCCGAGGTACATCGCGGCCATCTGGAACGCGACGACCGGCATCGCCTGCTCGGGCCGGTCCCCGGTCAGGGCCTGCTGCAGGACGGGGACGCCGGCCCATCCCGCCGCTCCCCAGCACGCCGCCGCGACGAGCCACACGGCCGGGGAGGTGAAGACCCAGAGGGCGGCGAAGCTCCCGAGCAGCGCGGCGGGCAGGACGATGAGCAGCGCACGGGGCCCGTGGGCGTCCAGAGACCTGCCGACCAGGGCGGAGCCGGCGACTCCGCCGATGCCCCAGGCCCACACCAGCGCGAAGCCCCAGCCCTGGAGTCCCCGGGCCTCGGCCATGGGCAGCAGGTAGGTGTAGAGCCCGAGGCTGGCCACGCCGAGGAGGAACGCGGCAGCGACCCCGATGAGGGTCCGCGACGACTTCAGCACCGCGAAGGCGGGACCGCGCGAAGCGGGCAGTGGGGGGATCGTGCGCGCCTTGACGGCCAGCGCTCCCATGCCGAGGAGGCCGACGGCGACGACCAGGCCCATCGTCCACCGCCAGTTCAGCTGGTTGCCGATGACCATCCCGACCGGCACTCCGGCGACCGTCCCGGTGGACAGCCCGAAGGTCACCATGGCCATGGCGCGCCCTCGTTCGTGGTCGGCGGCCATCGCGGCGGCGGCCGCGGTCGCCACCGCGGTGAGCACACCGGCACCGGCGCCCGCGATCACCCGCGAGGCGAGGAAGACCTCGATCCCCGGCGCGACCGCGGTGATGAGATTGCCGAGATTGAACACCCCCAGCGCGATCAGCAGCGCCCTGGCGGTACTCCCACGGACCAGCGTTCCCGACAGCGACGGCCCGGCCAGGGCGTACGCCGCGGTGAAGCCCGTCACGCCCAGGCCGACCGCCGCGACCGTCGTGGCGAGCGAGTCGGCGATCGAAGGCAGCACTCCGGCGAGGACGTAGGCGTCGACCCCCAGCGCGATCGCGGCCGCGACGAGGGGCCAGACACGGCGGATCACGCGTCCTCCTCGGCGGGAGCGGCCTCCTGGTACCCGTTGAGGACCGTGCCGATCAGGCCCGGGAAGCGCGCCTCCAGGTCCTCCTGGCGCAGCCGGATCATGCACTTGCGTCCTTCGGCCCGGACGAACACCACCCCGGATTCGCGCAGCAGGCCGGTGTGGTGCGTGAGCGTCGACCGCGGCAGGTCCGGCCCCAGTTCGATGCTGTCCACCTCGCCGCGCTCCGCGAGCACCCGCACCATCGACAGCCGCAGCGGCTCGCTCAGCGCGAAGAGCACCCGCGGGATCGCGATCTCGTCAACCCCGGGATGCTCGTACACCCGTGACGGCGACATCGGCACCACCTTCAATCGTTCGACTATTTCCGCACGATAATAGTGCGGGAATTCTCGAACGATCAAGCCGGCCGCTCACCCCTGGTGTGAACGGCCGCCCCGGTGAGCCGATGGCGGTGCGCGCGGGCCGGCCGGGCGGCCCGGGGCCGGCCGGCGTCTTCACCGGCCGGTAGAACGTCGCCTGCGCCGACAGCTGCACCGCCCCCGCTCCGGGCCGTTCGTCCAGCACCTGGCGGGTGAGCTGCATCAGCCCCTTCACCGTGCCCTTGAAGCGGCCGCGCTGGTGTCGCAGCGACTCCAGCACCGCGACGACTACCCTCTCGTCGGCGCGCCCGGTCGCCCGGTGCGGCCGCGCGCCGGTCACTGCGAAGTGCGGCGCCAGCGCCTGGTCTTCACCGCACACCTGCCCGCTGGCCTCCACCACGCCCCACGCGTGACACGACTACCGGGGACGGCGTCATCCGGTACCTCGGGCGCCGGCCCGTGGGCGGGACGCCCGGGCCGGTCTACGCTGCGCTCCATGGACCCCTGGACCGTGAACTCGGCGCGCTGGCAGCCCAGGAGGGCCTGCCCGCCTCCATGGTGCGGCGCCTGCTGCGCCACCCGGTGGCCCGCCGCACGGCGGCACGGCTGCGCCGGGACCTGACGGGGGAACAGACGGAGGAGATCATCGCGCTCGGCTCCGCGCGCCCGCTCGCCGCGAACCCCTGGGTGCCGGCCCCGGTCAAGGCCCGTCTGGCGCGGCACCCGGAGCCGGCGGTCCGCTGCGCGGCCGCCGCCGGTGCCACCGACGAGCCGCCCGGACTGCTGGCCCGCCTGGCCGGCGATCCGGACCCCCTGGTGCGCGCGTTCCTGACGATGAACGAACACCTGACGGCCGACCTGATGGCCCGCCTGGCCGGGGACTCGGACCCCATGGTGCGGGAATGGCTGCCCCGGTACCGCCGCGACGCCCCGCCGGCCGTGCGCCGGGCCCTGTTCACGGACCCCGAACCGGGCGTGCGCCGGGCCGCGCTCGCACACTGGTCCCCTCCCGCCGAACTGCTGTCGTCCCTTCTCACCGACCCGCAGACCCGCGTCGGCGCCGCCGGCCACTCGGCCCCGACCCCGGAGCTGGCCCGCGATCCGGACCCCCGCGTCCGCACCGCCGTCGCCGCCCACCCCGACCTCCCCGCGGCCCTGCACGACCTGCTGGCCCAGGACCCCGACACCCTGGTCCGCAACGAGATCGCGTGCCGCACGGACACCCCGCCCGCACTGCGCGAACGCCTCACGGCCACCCTGACACCGCGGGACCCGGCCGAGGCCTTCCTCCTCGCGCACCGCGGCCACACCTGTCCCCAGCCACCCCCCGCCCCACCCGCACTCACCCGGGAACAGGCGCAAGCCCTCCTCGCCAGAGCCGGCCTGTAGGCGGCACCCGGGGCACCGGCCCGACCACCCCCGCCACCCGCCCAAGGCCCGCCCCGCCGGGCCCGCCGCCCGTCCGCCCTGCGCGCACGGCCGTCCGTCCGGGGCGAAGTCCTTCCTCCACCCGCCGGCCACCCGCCGGTTGGAGACCGACCGCGGTCGGGATGCGCCGCCTCGGCTGCGCTGCGCGGGGGGTCTCGGCCGTGGCTGCCGTGTGCGGCTTCCGGTGTCGTTCCCGGGTTGGGCGGCGGGTCACGGGTCGGTGAGGCGGGCGGGGACAGTGAGGAGTGACCGGCGGCCGCCGGTGGCGGCGCTCCGGAAGCCGAGGGCGCTCGTGAACGGTCCGGTGACCATCAGCAGGGTGCGGTGAGTGCGGATCGCGTGGTGCCATTCGCGGCCGGCGGCGACCTCGCCGTCGTACCAGGTGTGTCGGCCGGGCCGACGGATCGTCACACGCGGGCCGGTGAGGACGGCGGACCATGCCGGGTCCGGGTCGCATCCGGGCGGGTGGCCGCTCCAGCCGTCGCGGGGGAGGGGGGACGTTCAGGTGCGGCGGGGACCACCAACTGCCCGGCCGCCGCAGCCTGTTCGCCGACCTGGTCCTCACCGAACCCGGCGCGGACGTGCCGGTACTCCTGGTGGAAGTCGACCGGGACAACGAGGGAGCCGGCACCCTCGTCGCCAAGCTCGCCACATACCGCGACTGGTGCCGGGCTCCCGGCCAAGGGCGCCACCAAGCGGGCCTTCGAGGCCTCGACGCAGCGCTCCGGAACCCGTACCCACGACCTGCACCCGTGGACCGCCACCTACCCGCCCACCGGCCGCGAAGGGCTCCCGCCGGTCGCCCTGGTCCTCGAGGCCGGCCGCAAGCGCAACCGCCGCCCCGGCACCCCACGCGCTCACCCCGGAGCAGAAGAAGGCCAAGGCGAGCGCCGACCACCAGCGGCTGCTGCGCCGCATCCGCGAGTCGAGGCCGCCTCCGAGCACACCTGGCACGCCCCCACCTACCAAGGCGAGGAGACCACCGCCCGCGACCACCACCGGGCCCTGCCAGTGCTGGCTTGCTCACGCCCGGTGGGCGGGTGCTGCCGGACCTGGTCCAGCGAGCACCTGACCCCGGGCGGGGCGGTCGTCCGCACCACCTGGCACGAGCCCGCTTGCCCGGCCCGGGCCCGGTGGTGACCACCAGCACGATGGCTGGCCCGGTCCGGGTGCGGGTGTGCGCTGACGAGGGCGTGGCCGCGTTCATGTCCTCGCCTGTGCGCGCAGAGAACAATTCGAGTTCGCGGCCGGGAAATTAAAATTTCGGAGGACCTGTAACTTCTGCCGGAAAGGTTCCGGTTCTGCAATTGGCAGTACCGTGTGCTGTATCGAAGGAGTGGTTTGTGAGTTCTCAGGTGAAGGCATTCGGGTTCGGCATGCCGTGGGAGTCGCTGTACGGCTACAGCCAGGCCGTTCAGGTAGGTGAAACCGTATACGTGTCAGGGCAGTTGTCCCATGATCGGCATGGAGACTTCGTGGGCGCCGGCGACTTTGAACTGCAGGTTCGCACCACGCTGGAGAACCTCGACCTGGTACTGGGGCAGTTCGGGGCTGAACGGAGCCAGATCGTGGAAACCACGGTACTGGTGAGGAACCTGCGGGAGAACTTCGAAGCGGCAGCACGCCTCCACGCCGACTACTTCGGGGAGCACCGGCCGACCAGCACGGTCATGGGCGTATCGGACTTGGCGCTGCCGGACCAGCTCGTGGAAATCGGTGCCCTTGTGCGTCTTGATGTGAAGCCCTAGCCGGCTAGGTGAATGATGCGAAGGGTTGGTGGTCGTAGGCGGTCAGCGAGCGCATGACGGGCTGGCCGGTGTGGTCGTGTGTCAGATCGTGCAGGTCAGGGCGAGGACGCGTTGGAGGACGCGGGCCATCACGCCGGCCGGGGTGGGGCCCTGGTGGCGTTCGAGGTCGGGCTGGGCCTTGAAGGTCTGGTTGACGGACTCGATGGTCTGCCGCAGTGGTTTGAACAGTGTGGAGCCGGCCCGCAAGGGCTCGCCCTTGCGGGCCGGCCGCAGCAGGCGGACTCCCCACTCGGCGAGTTCGTGTTCGAACGCGCGGCCGTAGTACTGCCGGTCGCTGATCGGGGTCTGCCCCGGGCGGGAGGCGGCGAGGCCGGGTTCGGCGCGGAGAATGCCGAGCAGGGTGTCGCACTCGTCCGCCTTCGCCCCGGTGAGGGCGAAGGCGACGGGCAGGCCGTGCAGGGTGCACACCAGGTGCAGGCGCAGGCCCCAGAAGAGTCGGGAGTGGCTCGCGCAGTAGCCGTACTCGGCCCGTCCGGCCAGATCGGAGCGCTTGGCCGTCTCACGCGAACGGCCGCATTCCACCGGTGTGGAGTCGACAGTCCACACGGTGTCGGTCCACAGCGAGGTGTCCCGGGCGAGCAGGCGGTTGACGTGGGCGATCAGGTCGGCGGCCTTGCGCAGTCGCCGGTTGTAGCCCGACTGCTCGGGCAGGTAGGGGAACAGGTGCCGCAGGTGAGCGGTGGCGTGGCGGATCCAGCGGCGTTCGGAGGTGAAGCCGAGCAGGGCCTGCATCACCGCGAGGGTGACCAGTTCGGCATCGCTCAGCCGCGGCCTGATGCCGACCCCAGGCCGCCACGGCGCCAGATGCGGCGATTCCTTCAACAGGTCGTCGGTCTTCACGTAGAGTGCGGTCGCGAGGGAGTCCAGGTCAGGCGTCACAACCGACCTTTGGACTCCCTCGCTTCATGTCATGCGTGCCAGCGAGCCCTTGGCATCAATCCTCTAGAGGCTCGGCCTGCGAGACGGAGGGGCCCCTGGAATTGGCCGCGCGCTGGACGCGCGAGGCCTCGGCGACGATGCCGCCGAGTGCCGGGACAGCTCGCAGCACTTGGAGCGGCTGGAGGCCCGCGTCTGCCCGCCACACGACCGAACCACCCCGGTCAGCGTCGAGGCCGGCGTCCTTCAAGGCGCCGGGCGCTGAATCGACGGGCCGGGGGAGGCGGTGCGGCCGGCCTCGACGGCGGCGTCCATCGTGGCGGCGAGGGCGGGCAACTCGCGCTCCAGCTCGCCTAGCACCGCCGAGGCCGGCGGCCCGCTGCTGCTCCCGGCGGTGACCGGCGCGTCTTGCCAGTGGCGCTGACAACCCGCACGGTGTTCACGGAAACGAGGGCGCGGGCGGGTGTGGCGGCCTTCCCGCCCAGCATGCCGGAGCGCCCCACCCAGGGAAGCCACCGGGAGGAGCCCGCTGGTCTGCCGCCCGGCGACCGGGATGACCCTGGAGAACGTCCAGCAGGCCCTCCACTGGGTCCGGGACGACGAGCGCGGCGCCGATGGCGGAGACGAAACCGGAGCCGCCACCGCGACGGCGATCTGCGCTGACTGGCAGGTAGTTCGCGACCAGACCACTGGTAGTCCGACCAAGCGCTACGATCCGGACCACGAGACCGATCTCCAGCACGCGCGCCGTGGATCGGACGCCCTGTTCGGCTGCTCCGAATCGTGCCGAACTGCCGTGCCCCGCTGCTATGTTCGAGGTGTCCTTCCCGCGTTCACAGGAACCCCGGGGGAGCCGTCCATGACCACTGCCGACCGCGACGGGGAACAGGCTACCCGGGCCCTGCTCGCCGAGTACGCCTCCGGAACCCGCGAGTTCGACGGTCGGACGTTCACAGGGCTGCGGCTCGGCCAGAAGAACCTCAGCGATGCCGTCTTCGTCAACTGCGAGTTCGACGACTGCATTCTCGCCATGGGCACCTTCGACCGCTGCGAGTTCCGGGGCTGCCGCCTGAGCCACATCAATGCCATCCAGGCCAGCTTCATCCAGGCCCGGTTCTTGCACTGCGAACTCGAACAGGCGGCCTTCGGCACCGCCGACTTCTTCAAGGCCACCTTCCGCGGGGGGACGTTCGGCGGCAACTACCGAGAGGCGTTTTTCATCCGGGCCGTCTTCGACGAGGTCACCTTTCGCGGCGCCCGTTTCGACGGCGCCCACTTCGGATTCAACGTCTTCGTCGCCACCGAGCTCGTCGCCACCAACCTGGACCCGGTGGTCATCAACGGGCTCTGCCAGATCGACGAGCGGACCATCGCCGCCTCTTTCATCCTCAACAGCCGCGCTCTGGACCTCGTCCGCAACCAACCGCGGGACGACCAGGCCGTCCGGGACCTGACCCGCGACCTCGCCGGCCTGGAACGGTTCCTCGTCCGGGCCGGGGCCGACCCGGACTCCGTACGCGCTTACCGCGACACCGCCCGCAGCACCCGCGAGCCGGCTCGCCCGAGCGTCTTCATCAGCTACAGCTCGGCCGACGAGTCCTTTGCCACCGAGTTGCGCAACCAGTTGGAGGCCAACGGCGTGGATACCTGGTTCGCCCCGCACGACATCCGCGGCGGCCGTACGATCCTGGAGCAGGTCACCGAGGAGATCCAGCGGCGCGGACGGATGATCCTCGTGCTGTCCGAGGCCAGCATGGCCAGCAACTGGGTGGCCACCGAGATCCGCCGGGCCGTACGGGCGGAACGCGAGAGCGGCACGCGCAAGCTCTTCCCGATCCGTATCGTCGCCCACGAGCGGCTACTGCGCTGGGAACTGTTCGACGCCGACGCCGGCTACGACGTGGCTCGCACCATCCGCGAGTACTACATCCCGGACTTCTGTGCCGACGCCCTCGCCTTGCCCCAGGCCGTCAGCCGCCTGGCCCGCGACCTGCGGGAGGGCTGAGGACCCGCCCCGCGCCCGCGATCCGCGCCGGGCACCCGCCCGGTCGCCCTGGCCGGCACTCCCTCACCGATGCTCTGATGAACCAGGCCGGCCCGGGCCGGCTGGAGTGCCCCGAGGTGTGTACAGAGGCCCGCACCGCGGAGGACGTGGGCCCGCTGATGCTGCCGGTCCCGGCCGAACGCGAGCTGGTGGCCGCGCTGGATTCCGGAGGATCCGTGGTGGGAGGACCGGGTGCTGCACGCCCGGCAGGGGGCCGCGGGTGTGACCTGTTGGCCGTGATGGGTGAACCAGGCCTCTGACGCCGGGTCGCCGAGCCAAACGAAATTGACGTTCGCCCGGAGGCGGAGCACCCCGTCATGCACTGTGGATGGCTCTGAGCCATGAGGCCGCTGGCGTGTGTGTTGTACTTGGTGTATGGGGCTTGACGAAGGCCGGATGCGGTTGCGGGTGACGAGCCATCCCGTTGCCGATCCCGGGTCCGGGCTCAGCCGGATCCTGAGCGCTGGCCCTATGCTCCGCAACACTTTCGTCCATCCTCCCAACTACCAAGTTGGGTATCTGCACGCGGGCCGCGCCGATCTCCTTCGGCTTGGCGCTTTGTTCCGCGTCGCCGCGACGAGCTCGCACAGCGCCATCTACATTCCGGTCCCGCCAGGCACCCAGCCGATGATTTCGGCCGGGGGCGATACCCATCCGCTACCGGTGCTACTGGCCCGTGAGGATACGGGGCTGCGGCTTTCCGATTGGCCTGATCTGCGGCACAGGATGCGTCGCGCCTCGGCACCTTTGAGGGTGACCGCCCCAGCGGAACGATCTCCCGACCGCCCCGACGACGTCCGTCGTCGAGCCGATCGTCATCCCGCACGCTTCGCCGAGCGCGCTGGGACGATCGTCATCACCGCCCGCGCCGAACTTCTGTTCTGGATCGGCGACTGGCTCACCGCCGCCGGTGACCGCGTCGCCCAAGACCCCCACGTCCACCGACACGGCGAAGCCTTCCTCGGTGACATGGTCGGCTTCTTCGATCCCAAGCGCACGGACCAGCCCATGCACGGGTTCTGCGTCGTCGCCGTCGAACCGATCTTTCACCAGGACCGCTGGCGGAGGCAGCGAATGTCTTCCGGATAGTCCGTAAGTGGCTGTTGCTCCACCGATCTTGGTGGCTGCGAGTTCGAGGCCGCCGACTCGGTCGGGTGATCTCCCGTCTTGCTGAGTGTGGCGGCGGTGGGACCACTGGTCGTCGGTGTCTCCGACCCACGCAGGTCGAGCGCCGGCGGGACCGGTAGGGTCTGGCGCCATGACCGACTGGACCGAGGTGCGTGATCGGGTTCTGGCTCTGGCCGCCGTGCCGGGCAGCGACAAGGTGTTCGGGGCGAAAGCGCACGGCTTTGCGCTCGATGCCCCTCTGGCCGCCGCCGAGGTGGCCGACCTTGAGGTGTGGCTGAACGTTGATCTGCCCGAGGACTATCGCTCGTTCCTTCTGCACGTCGGAGCCGGCGGGGCCGGTCCGGCCTACGGCATTCTCCCGGTGCGGCGCGAAGGTTCTGCGGGTTGGCGCTGGGTCGGAGAGCTCATTGAGGAGGTCGAGCCGGGCATGTTCGCGGAGCCGTTTCCGGGAGGGGCGGACCCGGAGGCAACGGTCGCGATCCTCGCTGAGCGGCCGTTGGAGGAGGACTTCGACGACCTCGCCGATCTCGACGCGGCGTTTGAGGCGTGGGAAGAGCGCCTGGGTGAGGTGCAGTACGATCCGCGCCGCACAGCCGGGGCGCTTTGCCTGTGCGATGAGGGCTGCGGGATGGTGGTGTGGCTGGTCGTCACCGGGCCGGAACGCGGCCGAATGTGGCGTGACGATCGCTGCAACGGCACAGACCTTCATCCGATGCGCGAGAGCGACGGCTCCCTGTCGGACTTCGCCAGTTGGTACCTCGGGTGGCTCGCAGCCGCCGAGACTGCCTGCGGCCTGGACCGATAGCAGGAAGTCTGCTGCCGTTCTCGGAGATCCGCGGCTTTGCGCCTGTCACCAAGTCGAGGGATCTCCGGCCCGTGCGTGCATGGAGACAGGGCCTCCTGCGCAGCTCGTGGGTGTCGAAGTCCACGCGCATCGCAGTCTTCCGTGCCACCTTCGCAGGCGCCCAACTCGGCTGCCCGACAGTGTGATTGTCTCGCGCCCGTGTACGGGAACGCGGCCGACCACAGGGAACGTGTGCGACGCTACCCGTCCGACATGACCGACGCGGAATGGGCGGCGGCCCGACCGCTGCTGCCGGTGCCGGGCCGGCTGCACGGGCGGGGCGGCCGGAGGCCTACTGCCACCGCGCGGTGCAGGACGCCGGTGCCCGCGGTGAGCAGGATCGCGCCGGCCAGCGGACGCTGCCCCACGGAGCGGCCGGGGCCCGGGTGGTGGCGGCTGCCTCCGCGCGGCGCAGGCGGCGCAGGCCAGGCAGGGTGAGCAGCGCGGCGAGCGCGGCGATCGGCAGCATGAGCAGGAAGACCGAGCGCCATGAGACGCGGTGGGACCGCATTTCGCCGGTGCGCGCTCCTGGAGTTCGTGCAGCGGAGCGCTGCTTCCTGGTGTCGGAACGTGGCGAATCCTGCGGATCCTGCGCCGGCGGCCTGCCCCCGGTAGCGATCCGTGAAGTTCTCCGGCCGTTCATCCGGGAGCCGTTCGCCGGGGGATAGCATCTGCGGCGTCTAGACATCTAGATGTCTTGCCGGGGGCTTGCGGGAACTCAGCCGCCCGGCGGAGGGGCCCGCCCCCGGCGCCCCCATCGCATGAACCGCCGCATCACGACAACCCCGACGACGGGCAGGCCGACACCATGGACCACCAGCACGATCCGCGCGCCTGGATCACCACGCCCATCACCGCCGGCCTGCTGCGCGGGGCCCTCGACCTGGAGTGGACCGGGCGCGGCCTGCTGCCGCACCGGCTGCCCGCCTGGGCCCGCGCCCAGTACGCGGACCCGCAGCTGGCCAGGGCGGAGTCCCAGCCCGCCGGTGTACGGCTGGCCTTCCGCACCCGCGCCACCGCCCTCGAACTGGACACCGTCCCCACCAAGACCGTCTACCCGGGCTTCCCCCCGCGGCCCGAGGGCCTCTACGACCTGCTCGTCGACGGCCGCCTCGCCGGCCAGGCGAGCGTGGCCGGCGGCGACACGCTGACCATCGACATCGCCACCAGGACCGCCGAGCACCGCCCCGGCCCCGCCGGCACCCTGCGCTTCGACGGGCTGCCCGACCGGGTCAAGGACATCGAGATCTGGCTGCCCTACAACGAGACCACCGAACTCGTCGCCCTGCGCACCGACGCCCCCGTCGAGCCCGCTCCCGACCGGGGCCGCAAGGTCTGGCTGCACCACGGGAGCTCCATCAGCCACGGCTCCGACGCCGCCGGCCCCACCACCACCTGGACCGCCCTCGCCGCCGCCGCCGGCGACGTCGAGCTGATCAACCTGGGCCTGGGCGGCAGCGCCCTGCTCGACCCCTTCACCGCCCGCACCCTCCGGGACACCCCCGCCGACCTGATCAGCGTCAAGATCGGCATCAACGTGGTCAACCACGACCTGATGCGCCTGCGCGCCTTCACCCCCGCCGTCCACGGCTTCCTCGACACCGTCCGCGACGGCCACCCCGACGCCCCGCTGCTGGTCGTCTCGCCCATCCTGTGCCCCGTGGTCGAGGACACGCCGGGCCCCAGCACCCTCGACCTCGCCGCCCTCGCCGCCGGACAGTACCGCTTCCGCGCGACGGGCGACCCGGCCGAGCGCGCGAGCGGCAAGCTGACCCTGGGCGTCATCCGCGACGAGCTGGCCCGCATCGTCGAACAGCGGGCCGCCGGCGACCCGAACCTCCACTACCTCGACGGCCGCACCCTCTACGGCGAGGCCGACGCCACCGCCCTCCCCCTGCCCGACCAGCTCCACCCGGACGCCGCCACCCACCACCACATCGCCCGGCGCTTCACCGCCCACGCCTTCACCGCCCCGGGCCCCTTCGCCCCGTAGCCGGGGGGAGAACCAGGCCGGCGGGCGCCGCGCTGCTCGGCGCGCAGCTGGTCTGGAGCCCGGACCGCCGGCGGGACCCGCTCTTCCCGCTCCAGCTCGTGGTGGACGCGGTCTCGCACGCGGTCGTGGCCGAGCGGGTGCGCGGAAGCGGCTGGGAGCGCATCGGAAAGCCGTTCATGTTCGACGCCGAGGAGGCGGAAGCCAAGTGGGGGACGAAGGCGGAGGAATGGCGGTCCCAGACCAAGGTCCAGAGCGCTCTCGTCCGCGACCCCGCCTCATACCTCGAGCATGTCGACCGTCGCATTGCCGCCGGCCGAACCGTGCGGCAGCCGCCGAGCAAGGTCATCGACGCCACTGCCGTACTGACCGGCCGGGACGTCGCCGCCGCGGACCGCGCGTTCGCCAGCACCCAGAGGTGTGACCACTGTCATCGCTGACTGCCGCTCGGCTGTGATCCCTGCCCTGGACGAACCGGAAGGACAAGGGGCCTGACCGGGGCGAAACCGGCGGGGCGGTGGGGAGCTCGGGCAACCCCCGCGTACCTGCACTGGTGAGTTTCGCCCCGGGGTCAGTGAGCTTCGGGTGTCGTAGGTCAGCGGCCGGTGCGAACGGGCCGCGGGACGCCGTCCGGGTGGCGGCGGGGTTCGGCGCGATGGCGGGGTGGGCACGGCCTGCGGCATGACGACCCCCATCACCAGGCGCCACCGTCCGGCCGCGTCCACCGCGGCTGTGCCCGCCTCCCCGGTTCGCGCCGGTTGGCCGTCGGCCCCGGCCCGGCCGGACGGCACCAGGTGGTGCCGGACCTGGTCCAGCGAGCACCTCACCCAGGGTGGGGCGGTCGTCCGCACCGCCTGGCACGAGCCCGCTTGCCCGGCTCGGCCCGGTGGTGACCACCAGCACGATGGCTGGTCCGGTCCGGGTGCGGGTGTGCGCGGTACTCGTCCACGACGGCGAGGTGTGCCTGATCCGCCGCCGGCGGCAAGCCGGCCTCCAGCACTCGCTGCCCGGCGGCCTGACCGAGGACGGCGAAGACCCCACCGAGGCGCTGCGCCGGGAACTACGCGAGGAGCTCGGCCTCGAACTGGCGGCGCTGCCCGACCCGCTGGTGCTGCGCTTCGTCCAGGACCAGGAGACCGAGCGGCCGGGCGAGAGCGTGCCGTTCCGGCGCCGGCACCTGGTCTTCACCGCTCACCTGCCCGGCCACCTGGTGGCCGCCGTCGCGGCGGTCGAGCAGGACGACCGTGGCCAGGCGCCGGTGGTGTGGCTGCCGGCGGCCGACGCGGCCGCCCTCCACCTGTACCCGGACGTCGGCGCCGTCCTCGGCCAGGCCGTCCGGCCCGACGCCACCGCGGGCGGCGGCCCGGTGCTGCTCCCGGCGATGACCACCACGTCCTACCGGTGGCGCTGACCTCCCGCTGTGCCTTTGCACGTTGGTTGGCCAAGCGGTGCGTCGTAGTTGGCCAGGGTGGTGGAGCCGCCCGTGGTGGGACGGATGCTTCAGTAGCCCTGCGGGTGTGACGACAGCCAGTCGGGATGCCGGCCTTTAAGCTCGTCGCGTTCTGCCACGGTCGCGGTGATGATGTCGATCCCGCCGTCGTAGGGGTGCACGAGCCAGTCGAGGCCCGGCGGGGCGAGGATGACCCCGATCGTCACCTCGTCGGCGATCGCGCGCAGCAGTGGGTCCAGTGTCCGCGGCATGTTGGCCAGCTGGCCGGCGTAGAGGTGTGTACGGACCTGGAACTCCGGGGGGAGGTGGTCGTCCTCCATGACCGTGCGCCAGTACGTGCCGGGTGCGACGGCTTCCAGCTCGGGGCTGCGATCGACCGGCTCCGTCTGGTCGTCCGTGTTCCACCCGCAGGTGATGACCGTGAGCTCGGCCGGGGCGTTCAGGTCGGTGAGGACCGTGTGCTGCCGCTGGAGAAGAAGGCGGTACTCGGCCTCGCTGTCGGGGTAGCGCTTCGAGCCCGGCAGGTAGTGGAACCGCACCCACCGCTCTCTGAACGTCTCAGACAGGAGATGCCCGACCGGATGGCACGTCCCCCAGCGAACCTGCCACGCGGCCGAGAGCGCACCCGAGTCCACCAACTGCTCCGCGTCTGGCGAGACTCCGGCGGCCCGTTTCTGATCTTGCTCGCGCAAAGGAACCGTTTGTGAGAGTAACTGCACGTGCAGTTCGGTCCCTACCTGTCTTCGGTGAAGATCACTGCTGGCCGGCGGGCCTCATCCGGGCAACGTGCGGAGGGCCTCTGACAGTGCTCCTCAGATCCATGGGAGCCGGTGGTTATCGTGCCTGGGGGAAGACGTTGTCCCTCTGAATCATGTCATGGCAAGGACGACTAATCAGACAGTATGCGTGTGAGTATGGCCGAGGAGTCACTTGGGGCGCCGCGGTGGTTGAGCCAGCCTGGGTATGTGGGGCGAGGCACGATCTGCATCGTCCCAGGCCACCGTCCTGGTGCGCAGCTATCCGCTGTGGCGACCGCATATGTGGAGGGGACCCCCTTGGCTGGAGCGAAAGACGGCGTCTTCGCTGAGAAGATATCTCCGTACCTGCGACAGAAGATGGCCGAGAGGGGGAGCAGTGCTGAACTCTCGTTCCTGGACCTTCAGTACGTCGCCGACCCCTCGGAGAATGTCAGCCGGGCTCACGAAGTCGCCCGGCACTACGAGTCCGAACTGCACCCCACTTTTGAAGGTGAGGAGCTCAGGGGCGTCGAGAAGCTGTACCGCCGGACCTTGTTGGTCGAGCCCACCACCATCTGTGCCGCGCACTGCCGCTGGTGCATCCGCGGACAGTACGACACCAAGACTCTGGGCAACGGCGATTTGGCGCGTATCGCCCGCTACTGCGGCTTAGCTCCGGAAAACTCCGACGTGCGTGAGGTGCTCATCACCGGAGGCGACCCTCTGATCCTCGTCGACCGGCTGGAGTTCCTCCTCGACGCGATCGAGCAGCACGCTCCCCAGGTCGAAGTCGTACGCATCGGCACCCGTGTGCCGCTGCAGGACCCCAAGCGCGTCGACGAACGCATGGCACGAGCCCTCCGCCGCCGTTCGACGTTCCGCGTGGAGATCGCCACCCACATCAACCACCCGGGCGAGCTGTTTCCCGAGGTCCGCGAGGCCTACGTCAAGCTGCAGGAAGCCGGTGCCCGCATCTATGACCAGACTGTCCTGCTCCGTGACGTGAACGACGACATCGATACCCTTGTGAGGCTCTACGACGAACTTCGGTACCTGGACATCGAAGCGCACTACCTGTTCCATTGCGTTCCCATCCGTGGCATGGACCACCACAGGACCTCAATCGCGCGAGGGCTTGACCTCTTCCGGCAGCTGACCGTGTCCGGGATGACCTCTGGACGGGCCAAGCCCCACTACGCACTCATGACGGACGTCGGCAAGGTCGCCCTCTACGAGGGCTCTCTCATCGACCGGGACGGCAGCCGCGTGCTCGTGCAGACGGGCTATTCCTACAGCGACAGGCTTCGCTGGGCGCCGGACTGGCAGCTGCCGGCCTCCGCGCGGGTGGACGACAACGGGCTCCTCCAAGTCTGGTACCTCGACAGCGGCGGCGGGAAGGCGGAGGTCTGATGCCGCCGACACTGTGGCTGGGGAATGCCTGCACGGAGCACATGGTCGACCGAATGGACCTGCTCACAGAAGCGGACTACCGCGGCATCCTTTTCGCGATGAAACGCCTGACCTGGCTGCTGAGAGATCACGACGTGCTCGTCATCCCCCGGCCTGTGACGCAGGACTTCCTCGAGTACGTGACGCGCCACACGGGTACCGACCCTGCCACTCTCCGCGTGATCAGCCCCGACGCACCGTTGCTCACACACCAGGCACTACGCACGTCGAAGGTGTCCGCGACACTCCAGGAACTGACGGCCGGGTCGCTGGACTACCAGCCCTACATGCACGACCGCGGCGCGGTCACCTTCGCCCAGCACATCGGCCTGGACGATGCCGACTCCTTCCGTGCCGAAGGCGGCGTCGAGCTCCTCAACAGCAAGGTCGTCTTCCGGGCGCTCGCAGCCGGCGCGGGCGTCCCTGTCCCGGCGGGCATGCCCTGCCGCACCAGCGGGGACTTGGTGCACGCTGTGAAACGACTGTTGCCACGCACCGGATCCGTGATCATGAAGCGTGACCGGGCCGTCGGAGGCCACGGCAATCTCGTCATCACCACGAACGAGGACGTCCACGCGGTGGGCGCCATGGAAACACTTCACGTCACGGACACCTGCGACCTGACCGAAGTCGTCACGGTGGCGGGCCTCGCCGAGACCTTCGCTCCCATGGGGGAAGTCGTCGTGGAGGAGTTCCTTCCCGACTGCCGTTCCGTGTATGCGGAGGTGCGCTGCCCTCGGCCGCCGGAGGAGCCGCAGATCCTCAACACGGGCTCCCTCCGCACGGGCGAAGACCCACCTGTCCTCGCCGGGCTGGAACTCCCCCTCACCGACGTTTCCGACGACGTGGGGACAATCTTCACAGACGGCGCGCTCCGGCTCGCCCGGCTGATGCAGACCCTCGGCTACCAGGGCCTGGCGAGCATCGACGCGGTGATCTCGCCCGATGGCACCGTCCGGTTCAACGAGGTCAATGCCCGGCTGGGCGGCAGCACCCACCTCGACGCCATCGCCACAGTGCTCCTCGGCAAGAACTGGGCCGACGACCATGTGCTTCTGAGCCGGTTCAGCGTCCCCGCACCACCCTTCACCACGCTCGTCGACGGCCTGGCACGCAACGGTCTTGCCTGGGACAGGGCAGCTCGAGAGGGAGTGGTGATCGCCTCCGACGACACCGAAGCCAGCGGCACGGTCGAATACGTCGTCCTGGCACCCACCTGGTCGCGGGGCCGGGCGCTGGAGGCAGAACTCCACGCCTACCTGGCCGAGAGCGTGCAGCCTGCCGAACACTGAACAGACAAGGGAAGAACCACAAGGTGTCCTACCGCGCCCTTGCCGGCAAGCAGACGGTTCTGTGGTCGTTCACCGTCGCAGCCGGCCGGCTACCGGTGGCGATGGCCCCACTCGCGTTCGTCTTCCTCGCGAAGGAAGCATCCGGCGACTACACCCGGGGCGCGGTGCTGGCCGCCGCGTACACAGTGGCCGAAGCTGTCGGCGCCCCGTTCCTCGGCGCACGCCTGCGGAACCGCCCCTACCGGCGCGAGATCGCTGTGGGGCTCCTCACGAGCGCCGTGTTCTTCACCGGGCTCGCTGTCCTTCCTGATGCCCCGCTCGCAGTCACCCTCACCATGGCGGCCGCTGCGGGAGCAGCAGGGGCCGCTGTGCCCGGCGCGCTGCGAGCCATGGTGGCCGACCTGGTCCCGGCCAAGGACCTCAATTCAGCGCTCAGCTGGGAATCCTCACTGAACATGGCCGTGTGGGCGGCGTCACCCGCCCTCGTCGCCAGCGCAGCTACCTGGTGGTCAGCCACAGTCCCGTTCTACACGGCTGCGGCATCTGCCACGGTGGCAGCGGGCTGCCTCTTCGCGCTGCCGGAGAAGACGGGGAGACCGGAGACCGGCATGCAGCTGAAGGCTGTAGCGAGACGGCTCACCGCAGCTTGGCCGATCTATCTCACAAGCGCGGCTGCAATGTACTTGCTGGCCACCGTGGAACTCTCCCTTCCAGCGCTGCTCGAGCAGCGAGAACTCCCGGCCGCCGCCAGCGGGCCCTTGCTGACCGGATTCGCCCTCGCCAGCATCGCCGGCGGACTCGTGTACGGTCTGCGGACCTGGCCAGGCAGTCCAGAACGACACAGCACATTCTTCCTGCTGGCGACCGTTGCCGCAGCCGCCTCTTCCGCGGCGGTGCCCGTCCTGGGAGGCCTTGCGGTCGTGCTGCTGGCCGCAGGCATGTTCCAGGCCGTAGTCCTCATCGCGAGGAATCTCTCGCTGCAGCAAGCCCTACCGGCGGACCTGCACGCCGTCGGGTATTCACTCCAGTACGCAGGAAGCGGTGTGGGCTACGGCCTCAGCGCGGGTGCGACCGGCGTCCTGCTCAACTGGACCAACCCCACCGCCACCATCCTCATCACCGCCGGCGTCACGCTCTTTCTCACAGCCGGATCCATCCTCGGGACGCACCGTCCCATGACCCAGGAAGCCGAACGCGTGAGCAACGGGCCGCCGCAGAGGCTGTAGCCCAGCGAGTCCGTGCACTGGGGCCCGGCGCTCGCCATGACCATCCCCTTCTCAACCTGCGGCCCGGCGCCTCACCCTGGTCAACGATCCGGGCGCCCGCCGGCGACGCCGGGCCTGCGGGTCTTCAGGGTGCCGAGTCGGTCGCATCCTTCGCCGCCGACCGGGCTGTTTCCACCTCGGACGAAGATCGGGGACCGGGTAGCGTGGCCGCTACGGCGGCGAGGGCGAGGTGAGAGTTCATGTCCGGTTCGAACCGGCCGCAGGGGTTCACGTGGGTCCAGAACAGTGGAGACAGGGCCCGCCGGTCGGCGTCGGTGAGCCGCTTCTGCCACTTCTCCTCGCTCAGGATGTCCTGAAGCAGCAGGGTGTTGACGTGCACCAACGCGGACGAGGCGGACCGGGTCGGCGGTGTGCTCGGCCTCGTCGAGGACACGGTCGCCCCACAGTTGCTCGGGCAGCATGCCGGTCTGGTCGAAGGCGGCCCGCAGCGCGCAGTAGCTCAGGGGCGGCTGGGCGGGGTGGTGGGCGGACTGGCTGGTGATGAACAGGTGCGGGTTGGGTGAGGCGGGCCAGTTCCTGCGGCGTTCCTGGAGCCATGCGGCGAGCAGGTCCAGCGTCAGCGTGTCCAGGTAGACGGTGTGCTGGTGGTCGTCGCCGCGTCGGATCCGCAGGATGTGACGGGTGAGGTCGAGGTCGTCGAGCCGAAGGCGCGCGACTTCGAGGGGCCGCACGCCGTGGACGGCGACCAAGGCGACGGCGAGCCGGGCACGGGCGCCGTCGAGGCCGTCCAGGAGCCCGCGCACCCGGTCGCTGGGCAACGGGATGGGGGCCGGCACCGCGGTGGTCAGCGAGATCCCGGTCATCGGGTTGTGGAAGACGACCTTCTCCTGCTTGAGCGCGGCGAAGACGCTGCGCAGGACGTGGTGGACTGCGCGGGCCTGGTTGCCATGGCGCTTGTCGAGTTCGGTGTGGATGTGTTCGGCGGTGATCTGTCGCAGGTCCAGGCCGACGGCGGCCCAGCCCCGCAGGACGGGCAGGAAGGTGATCCTCGCACCGGTGGGGCGGGGGCCGGGTGGGGGGCCTGGGACAGGATGCCCGGTGCTGCCGGGTTTGCGGGCGTGGGGCAAGGGCTGGTGGGCGCCGTGGCGGTGCCGGGAGTGCCGGCCCCCCACCAGCCCTTGCCTGGGGAGGAGAAGCGGGGAGGGCACCACTGCAAACGGTTGAACGACAAGCTCAGGGCGATGGGGCGAAGGTGCGGCGGTACCTCGACGGGCTGGTCCGGGTCATCGCGGTGAAGTGGACGCGCAGCGACTCCGCGGAGCCGAAGCCGCATCGGTGGGCGATGTCGTCGATGCCGAGGGGGGTGGTTTCGAGGAGCTCGCGGGCGCGGGCGACGCGTTGGACGGCTACCCAGTTCATGACGCTTGTTCCGGTGGCGGTCCGGAATCTGCGGCGCAGGGTCCTTGTGCTCATGTGGCTGTGCCGGCTGATCGACTCCAGGGTGAGCGGCTCGTCGAGGTGTCCCAGGATCCATGTGATCACGTTGGTGATCCCCGAGTCGCCGGCGGGTGGGAGGTGTTCGATGAACTGGGCCTGTCCTCCTTCGCGGTGCGGGGGGCTGACGAGGAAGCGGGCCATGGTGTTCGCGGCGGCCTGGCCGTGGTCGAGTCGTAGGAGGTGCAGGCACAGGTCGGTTCCGGCGAGGATGCCGGCGGAGGTGAAGACGCCGGTGTCCTCGACGTAGAGTTCCGCCTCGCGGACCTTGACCGAGGGGTGGCGCTCCCGCAGCAGCCTGGCCCAGTGCCAGTGGGTGGTGGCGTTGCGGCCGTCGAGGATGCCGGCGGCGGCCAGGGCGAACGCGCCGTTGCAGATGGACACCATCCGGCTTCCGCGGCGGTAGGCGTCGGCCAGCCGTTCGACCAGTTCGGGGTGCGGGGGCTCTGTGGGGTCCTCGACTCCGGCGACGATCACGGTGTGCGCGGTGTCCAGCCGGTCGAGGGGTTCGACGTCGCGGGGTACCAGTGCGTTCTGCGCGGGAACCGGGCTCACCAGGCTCAGTTCGTAGGGGACGCCGCCGGGCCAGGAGGCGGTCACGTAGTGCGGCCAGTGGCCGAACACCTGCTGGGGGACGGCTATGTCCAGGGGGGCGTAGCCCTGCTGGACCACGATCGCGATCTTGGCCGGATCCTTGGTATTCCTGTCCATTTGGCCATCGTACTGGGGGCCCGGTCTTCCTAGGCTGGTCGCAACGGGCCGTTGGCCGGTTGTTAGAGGAGAGGCACAACATGCATGTCGTGATTGAGACTTGGACCCCGAGGCCCGCGTTCCACGCCGCGGACGAGCAGACGCGCAACGATCTGCTCGCCGGGGCTCAGGAAGCCATGAGGCAGCTCGCGGAGATCGGCGTGGTGACCCTCGGCTGGGGTCGGGTGGAGCCGGCGGCGAACTCCACGTCCCACGAGTGGTTCGCCGTCTGGCAGGCCCCGTCGAAGGAACTGGCCGACAAGCTCCTCGAAGGTGTCGAGGACTGCGGCTGGTACACCTACTTCGAGCAGTCCAACGCCGTCGGCGAGCTGCGGCCCGCCGAGGCGGTCATCGCCGAGCACCTGGCTCTGGGGGCTGACGCCAGGTGAGCATTCTTGAGAACCTGCCGGAGGAGATCGGAGGGTGGCCGCGTACGGCGGCCACGGAGGCGGCCGTCGCCTTCACCGCCGAGCACTCTCCGCGATGGCTGCTCAACCACTGCGTCCGCAGCTACTTCTACGCGCGGAGCATCGGTACCGCCAGGGGCCTGGCGGCCGGGGAGGACTACGACGACGAGGCGCTCTTCCTCGCCACGGTGCTGCACGACATCGGTCTGACCGCTGAGGGGCAGGGTCCGAACCGGTTCGAGGTGGACGGTGCGTACCGGGCGGCCCGCTTCGCCCGCGAGCACGGCCTGTCCGATGCCGCCGCCGACCAGGTCTGGGACGCGGTGGCACTGCACACCTCGCCGGGGATCGCGTCTCACATGCATCCGGTCGGCGCTCTGGCGCATTTCGGAATCGGCGCCGATGTGTTCGCCTTCGGCGTCGAGGAGGTGGACCGGGCGGTCCTGGACGCGGCGCACGCGGCGTTTCCGTATCTGGACCTGCGGAACAGCATCAACGCGCAGGTGGCCCGTCAGATCGACGAGCAGCCGTCGAAGTGGGCTCCGCTGTCGTTCGTCGACATCGTGTACCGCAGGCACTGGCCGGACAACCCGTTCCCCGGCCTCGAGGAGCTCGTGGCCGCCCCGGTGCTTCCGTCCTGACGGCGCCTTGGAGCGGCCGCGGCGGATGCCGCGGC
>NZ_JBHVER010000011.1:0-84367 GCF_042802195.1 Kitasatospora sp. NPDC057500
GGCGCCGCCTTCGCGGTGTTCCGGGGCCGGGGCCTACCCCGCCGCCTCCCGGGCCGTCTCGGCGTGCACGAAGTCCGCGAGCCGGGCGACGCCGGCCGCGATCCGCTCCGGCGTCAGGGAGCTGATGGAGAGCCGCAGCCGGTGCTCCCCGCCGCCGGCCGGGTAGAACGGCGCCATCGGCGTCCAGAGCACGCCGAAGTCGCGCGCGCAGCGCTCCATCGCCGCGTCGTCGGCCGCGAAGGCCACCCGGAGCACCGCGAAGAAGCCGCCCTCCGGCACGTTCCAGGACAGGCCCAGGCGCTCGCGCTCGGCGGCCGGGAAGCGCCGCTCCAGCTCGGCCAGCAGGACGCCCATGCCGGCCGCGTAGTGGGCCGTGGCGGGGGCGTTGGCGGCCCGCAGCCGGCAGTCGTGGGTGAGCAGCATGCCGCCGATCACGGCCTGGCTGAGGGCCGGGGTGTTGACCGTCGTCATGCTCTTCAGCTTCGCCAGCTCGTCGGCCAGCAGGCTGCGCCGCCCGCCGGGGCCGGTCACCTCCTGGTCGGCGACCACGTAGCCGAGCCGGGCGCCGGGGAAGCAGGTCTTGGCGAAGGACCCCAGGTAGACGACGCGCCGGTGGCGGTCCAGCGCCTTGAGGGTGGGCCGCTCGACACCGTCCCGGGAGAAGAAGCCGTACGGGTTGTCCTCGATGACCAGCAGGTCCTCCTCGGCGGCCGTCGCCAGCAGCCGGGTGCGGGCCGGGACGGGCATCGAGGTGCCGGAGGGGTTGGCGAAGTCCGGGACGACGTACAGCGCGCGCGGGCGCCGGCCGGTGGCGCGGACCTCGCGGGCGGCGGCGCGCACGGCCGCCGGGTCCGGTCCGCCGTCCGGGCCCTCGGGGACGGGCACGGTGGCCAGGTCGAGGATCCGGGCGGCGCCGGTGACGCCGACGTAGCAGGGCGAGCTGACCAGCAGCACGTCCTCCGGGCCGGCGCACAGGGCGCGCAGCGCCAGCAGCATGCCCTCCTGGGCGCCGACGGTCAGGACCAGCGCCTCGGGGGCCACGGCGAGGTTCTCGTCGTTCGCCAGGGTGCGGGCGACCAGGTCGTTGACGACGCCCTTGGTGGGCCCGTACTGGAACAGGGTGGTGCGGATCGCGTCGCGGCCCAGGCCGGTCGCGGCCAGGTGGTCGAGGTAGGCGTCCAGGTAGGCGGTGACGTCCCCGGGCTCGAAGAAGCCCTCGTAGGGGCGGCCGGGGGCGAAGGAGACCGCCTGCGGATAGCGGGTGGTGACCTCGTTGAGGAAGGTCATCGCATCCAGCAGCGGGTCCGCGAGGGAGGCGTGCAGCTCGGCGAGCGGGAGCGTGACGGGCGCCGAGGCGTCGGCGGGCACCTCGGCGTCGGCGGGCCCGTCGGCGCCGGCGGCCGGCGCGGGCCGCAGCGGGGCGGGGGCGCTCACGCGAGGGCCTCGCGCAGCCGCTCGGCGGCGTAGGCCTGGGCCTCGGCGGCGCCGTCCAGGGTGCCGGTCATGGCGAAGAACCCGTGCGGCATGCCCGCCCAGCGGCGCAGCTCCACCGGGACGCCCGCCGCGCGCAGCGCCTCGGCGTACTGCTCGCCCTCGTCGCGCAGCGGGTCGTACTCGGCGGTGACGACGGTGGCGGGCGGCAGTCCGGCGAGGCTGGGGGCCCGCAGCGGGGAGGCGTGCGGGTGGTCGCCGTCGGCCGGGTCGGCCAGGTAGTGGCCCCAGTACCAGGCGACCGAACGGCGGTTGAACAGCGCCGGGTCGTCGTGCTCGCGCAGCGAGGGGGTGTCGGCGCGGGCGTCGGTGTTGGGGTAGACGAGCAGCTGGTGGCGCAGCGCCGGGCCGCCCTCGTCGCGGGCGAGCAGGGCGAGCACGGCGGCGAGGTTGCCGCCCGCGCTGTCGCCGGCGACGGCGAGGCGCGCGGCGTCCAGGCCGAGCCCGTCCGCGTGCGCGGCGAGCCAGCGGGCGGCGGCGGCGCAGTCCTGGACGGCTGCGGGGAACGGATGCTCGGGGGCGAGGCGGTAGCCGACGGAGGCGGTGGCGCAGCCGACCGCGTTGGTCAGCGCACGGCAGATCGCGTCGCTGGTGTCGGGCGAGCCGAGGGTCCAGCCGCCGCCGAACAGGTAGAGCAGGACGGGCAGCGGGCGGCCGTCGGCGGGCGGTTCGGGCCGGTAGAGGCGCAGCGCGAGTTCGCCGCCGGGGCCGGGGAGGCGGTGCTCCTCGACCGCGGCGACGGGCTCGGGGGTGCCCGCGGCGGCGCGGATGTCGGCGAGGTCGGCGGCGCGGGCCTCGGCCACGGTGAGGGTGTAGAGCGGGGCCGTGGCGGCGCTCGCGCGGTGGTCGCGCAGTGCCTGGGCCTGGGGGTGCAGGGGCATCGGGGTTTCCTCGGGACGGGGCCGCGTCAGCGGTCGGCCTCGACGTAGATGGTCTCGTCGGTGCGGAAGGCGGTGTCCAGGTCGGCGACGTCGGCGCGGGCCCCCTCGCGGTAGGCGCAGTGGCGGATCCGCGCGTCCTCGAAGCCGGCCAGGGTGAGGACGTGGCGCAGCTCGTCGAGGTCGTAGATCCACTGGTGACCGTAGTAGCGGAAGATCTGGTTGACCAGGAAGGCGGGGCGCTGGGGCATCGGCGGGCCGAAGCCCATGGTGGTCAGGCGTCGGCGGTGCTTGGCCAGGAAGCCGTCGCCGGTTGCGTAGCCGACCAGGTAGCGGGCCAGGTCGGGGGTGGTGATGCGCAGGACGCCGCCGGGGCGCAGCACCCGGCGGGCCTCGCGCAGCCAGCCGACCGCGACGGGCATGGTGACGTGTTCGATGAGGTGCTCGGCGTAGACCCAGTCGACGCTGGCGTCGGCGAAGGGCAGCGGTTCGGCGATGTCGAGCTGGGTGAACCAGCGGTCGCCGTCGACCCGGTAGAGGGTGCCGGGTTCGGTGGTGGTGTCCGGGCCGCGCAGGGCGGCGAGGTCGGTGCCGAGACCGGCCGGGTGGGCGGTGCGGAAGGCGGCGAACTCCAGGCCGGTGATGCCGAGGTCGGTGAAGTCGGCGTGGTCGTGGGGCAGTCCGCCGGCGGCGGGTTCCAGCGTCCGGCAGGTGGCGACGTCGGCGCTGAACCGGTCGAGTTGTCCGGCGAGGCCCTCCGGGTCGTCCCAGTCCCAGCCGGGGAAGGCGTCCTGTCTGTTCATGGTGTCGGTCTTTCGGTCGTTCCGTCGGGGGGTGGTGCGCGCGCGGAGGGGTCAGCCGGGCCACGGCGCGAGGGCGGTGCGGTCCAGGTCGGCGACCGTGGGGCGGCCCAACAGGGCCATGGTGTGCTCCAGTTCGTCGCGCAGCAGGTCGAGGACCCGGCCGACGCCGGCTTCGCCGCCGGTGGCCAGGCCCCAGAAGGCGGGGCGGCCGACCAGGACGGCGCGGGCGCCGAGGGCGAGGGCGACGGCGATGTCCGCGCCGCCGCGCACGCCGCCGTCGAGCAGCGCCGGGATGTGCGGCGGCAGGGCGTCGACGACCTCGGGGAGGGCGGCCAGGGCGGGCAGCGCGCCGTCGAGTTGGCGCCCGCCGTGGTTGGAGACGACGACCGCGTCCACGCCGTGGTCGGCGGCGCGCCGGGCGTCCTCGGCGGTCAGGATGCCCTTGAGGACCAGCGGCAGCCGGCTGCGTTCGCGCAGCCAGGCGAGGTCGGCCCAGGTCAGGGTCGGGTCGAACTGCTCGCGGGCGTGCTCGGCGATGCCCGAACTTCCCTGGTCGGCCCGGTGGGTGGCGCTCATCAGGGCGGGGTCGAGGTTGACCGCGCGGATCTCCGGGGGGACGGCGAAGCCGTTGCGCAGGTCGCGCAGCCGGCGGCCGATCCGGGGGGCGTCGACGGTGAGCAGCAGGGCGGCGAAGCCGGCCGCCTCGGCGCGCTCCACCAGGGCGGCGAGGGCGTCGCGGCGGCGCAGCCAGTAGAGCTGGAGCCAGAGCGGGCCGCTCGCGGCGGCGGCGATGTCCTCCAGGGTGCGGCTGGCGAAGATTCCGGCGACCAGCAGTGCCCCGGCCTTTCCGGCTGCCCGCGCGGTCGCGGTTTCGCCGTCCGGATGGACCAGCCGGTGGTAGGCCATCGGGGCAATTCCGACCGGAAGTTGCAGCGTGCTGCCGAGCAACTCGACGGCGGGCGTGCAGCCGGAGACGTCGACGAGCGCGCGGGGGCGGAACGCATAGCGTCCGAACAATTCCCGGTTGGCCGCCAGGGTGCGTTCCGCGCCGCTTCCGCCTTCGATGAAGTCCCAGATTTCCGGCGCGAGTTGCTCGCGTGCGGCGCGTTCGGTCCCGGCCAGCGTGAGTGGTGCCACGGGCGTCCTCGTTCCCGGACCGGCCGCGTTCGGACCGGTCCACGGATCGGCAGCGTAGGAGGTCTGCACCACATTGGTATAGACCTTGATTTGACCAATCGTCTGTGCAATGGTCTGGCAACGGAATTGGACGTATTGCTTGTTGATGACATGTGAACATCGTCCAAGTGTCCATGACAAACCTCCTTACGTGTGGAGTGGCGTTGACCGGCTTTTCCCCTTCTTCACCGCCGCCCGCCTCACCCCCGCACGCCGATGCTCCCGCCGACTGGGTCGACCGGGTGCTGCTGGCCGGCCCCGGGGGTGAGGAGTGCCTGCGCTTCGGCACGCCCGTCGACCGCGACGCCCTGCGCGCGCTGGTCGCCGAGCAGGCCGAACGGCTGGCCGCGGCCGGCCTCGGCCCGGGCGGTACCGCCGCGCTCCGGCTGCCGCCCTCGCTCGGCTTCGTCGCGGTGCTCCTGGCCGCCTGGCAACTGCGGGCCCAGGTAGCCCTTCTGGACCACCGGCTGACCGACCACGAGGTCGAGCTGGCGGTCGAGCGGCTGGCCCCGCAGGTGCTGGTCGGCTCGGCCTCGCGGCCCGCGGCGGCGGCGCTGCGCGGCTACTCGCTGGTCGACCCGGTCCCGGTCCGGCTGCCCGCCGGCCGACCCGCCGGGACCGGCCACGCGCTGGTCCAGCTCAGCTCGGGCTCGACCGGCCCGGCCAAGGTGATCGCCCGCACCGCGGGCGACCTGATCCGCGAACTCGACTGCTACCGCAGGCTGGCGGCGTTCCCCGGCGAGGGCGAGCGGGTGGTCCTGCTCTCCTCCGTGGTGCACGTGCTCGGCCTGGTCGGCGGGCTGCTCAACAGCCTGCACGCGCGCGCCCCGCTCACCGTCCCGGACCGGATGACGGCGGCGGGCATCCTCGGCGCGGTCGCCGCCGACGGCCGCCCGACGACCGTGATCGGCGTGCCGTTCCACGCCGAACTGCTGGCCGGCGCCGCCGACCCGCCGGAACTGCCGCAGCTGCGGCGGATGGTGGTGGCCGGCGAACTCGTCCGCCCGGGCCTGCCCGCCGCGTTCACCGCGCGCTACGGCGTCCCGCTCGGCACCATGTACGGGATGACCGAGACCGGGGTGATCGCCACCGACCTGGACGGCACCCTGCACCCGGCCAAGCAGCCCGTGCACGGCATGGAGCTGCGGCTCGTCGGCGGCGAGCTCCAACTGGGCACCCCCGCCTCGCCCTACCCCGGACTCGACGACCCGACCCGCTGGGCGGACGGCTGGCTGCACACCCGCGACGCCGCCGTCCTCGACCCGGCCACCGGCCTGGTCACCGTCCTCGGCCGACGGGACTCGCAGGTCTCGATCGGCGGACTCAAGGTCGACCTCACCGAGGTCGAGCAGACCCTCGCCGCGCTCCCCCAGGTCCGGGAGGCCGTCGTGGTCTTCGACGACGGCGCCATCGAGGCCTACCTCTCGGCCGAGGACGGCGCCGACCGGGCACTCGTCCAGGACGGCCTCGCCCGGCAGCTCGCCGCCTACAAGCGGCCGCGCCGGCTGGCCTACCTCCCGCAACTGCCCCGCACCGCCACCGGGAAGCTGCTGCGCGACCCGGCCGCCCTGCGCGCCGCCGCCGGCTGACCCCCCGCGCCGCGACCCGGCGCACCAGGCCGTACACCCTTCACCTTCCGGCACCCTCGGCCGACCGCTGCCCGAGCACCGCCGGAACCGCCCCGACGGGGCCGCGTTCCCTTCCCCGACCACCCCGGGCGCCGCACGCGCCCGGGCAGTACAAGGAGCCCACCATGCAGGACCGCATCCGCGCGTTCGTCCTCGCCGCGCTGGCCGAGATGCAGTACGACGTCTCCGAGGTCACCGGTGACACCGACCTCGGCCCGGCCGGCCTCGACCTGGAGTCGCTCGCCCTCGCCGACCTCTCGGTCCAGGTCGAGGACGAGTACGGGGTCAAGTTCGACCTCGACGAGATGGAGACCACCGCGCTGATGACGCTCGACGAGTTCACCGCCGACGTCGCCGCGCGGATCGCCGCAGCCACCGCCACCGCCGCCTCGGGCAGCCCGGCGTGACCGACCTCGCCCGTCCCGACCGGGCCGAGGTCCTGGCCATGCTCGCGGCGTTCGGGCAGCGCGCCCCCGAGGACGTCCCCGAGGAACTCGGCTCGCTCGAACTCACCTGGCTGATAGCCGAGTTCGAGCAGCGCTACGGCATCGAGCCGGACCTCGACGACGACGCCTTCGAGGCCGTCCGGACCGTCGACGACGCCGTCGCGGTGTTCCGGGCCGCCGTGCTCGCGGCCGCCGGCTCCGCCGCCGACGCCACCGCGGGGGCCGCGCGGCCATGAACCGCCATGCCCCGCCCGCCGTCCGGCCCGTGGTGACCGGCGTCGGCGTGCTCAGCGCGGCCGGCGACGGACCGGCCGCGCTCACCGAGGCCGTCGTCCACGGCAAGGCCGCGTTCGCCGCGGTCACCCGGTTCGACGTCTCGGCGCGCCGCACCGTCCGCGCCGCGCTGCTGCCCGATCCGCCGCCGCTCGCCGACGCAGTGCTCGGCGCCGTCGGCCAGGCCTGCCGCCGGGCCGGCCTGGACCCGGCGGCCCCCGACGCCGGCCCGCCCGTGCTGCTCGCCCTGCACAGCGATCTGCGCACCCGGGCCGGCGTCGCCGCGGTCGCCGCCGGGGTCGCGGCCGGCTGGGGCGCGCCCGGGGTCACCCGCACCTACACCGGCGCCTGCGTCGCGGCGGCCACCGCCGTCGCCGACGCCGCCGCGCTGGTCGCCGCCGGCCGCCACCCCCGGGTGCTGGTCGCCGCCGGCCACCTGGTCGAACCGGGCGTCCACGCCGCCTTCGACGCCGGCCGGGCACTGGCCCGCGACGGCGAACTGCGCCCGTTCAGCGCCGGCCGCACCGGCACCCTGCTCGGTGACGCGGCCGCCGCCGTCCTGGTGGAGGCCGAGCCGGAGGCCCGGCGGCGCGGCGTACCCGTACTGGCCCGGCTGGCCGGCTGGGGCAGGTCCGGCGACGCCCACCACGTCTGCCGCCCCGAGCCCGAGGGCGAAGGCGTGGCGCGCGCCGTCCTGGCCGCACTGGAGCGGGCCGGGATCGAGCCGGACGAGGTCGGCTACGTCAACGCCAACGGCACCGGCTCGCCGATGTCCGACCTCGCCGAGGCCAAGGCGCTGCACCGGGTCTTCGGCGAGCACACCGCGCGGCTGCCGGTCAGCTCCAGCAAGGCCGTGCACGGCCATGCCCTGGAGGCCTCGGCGCTGCTCGAACTCGTCGTCACCATCGGGGCGCTGACCGAGGGGCTGCTGCCGGTCAACGCCGGCTGGCTGGGCCCGGACCCGGACATCGGCCTGGACCTGGTGCTGGACGGCCCGCGCGCCGCCCGGCCGCGCTACGCGCTCACCCTCAACTCCGCCTTCGGCGGCGCCAACACCGCACTCCTGGTGGCCGCCCGATGACCGCGCTGCGCATCCTCGCCCAGGCCGCCTGGCCCGACCCCGACGCCCGCGGTCCCGAGCCGCTCCCGCCGCTGCCCGGCTTCGCCGCCTCCACCTTCAACCCCCTGGTGGCCGAGACCGCCGAACGCTGTCTGCGGGCCCACCGCGGCGCGGCCGGCGACCGCGGCCGGAGGACCGCGCTGCTGCTGGCCAGCACGAGCGGCGACCGCGCCACCGCCCGCGCCATCGACGAGGCCGCCGCCGACACCACCCGGCGGATGCCCCCGCTGCTGTTCTTCCAGTCCAACCCGAACGCCGTCCTCGGCCACATCGCCGCCCGCTGGGGCCTGACCGGCCCGGTGGTGGCGATCAGCCCGGCACAGGCCCCGCCCCCCGGGCGGGTCCCTCAGGACGCGCTCGACCTGGCGGAACTGCTGCTCGCCGACGGCGACGCCGACCACGTCCTGGTCATCGCCGCCGAGCAGGCCGACGGCGGCGACGGCCCGGGCCGCCCGGACGCCGCCGACCGGGCCGTCGCCCTGCTGGTCACCACCGCCTGAACCCGCCCGAACGCCCGTTGCCCCCGCCCGCCCGACCCGGCTCCACCGCACAGCCACCCCGCCCCACCCCTGCGCACCACCGGCGCGAACGGTCCCCCCACCCGCCGCGTCCCGCCGCAGCACGCCCCGCACGCCCGCACCCCGGGAGGGATCCACCCCGTGAGCATCCGCAGTATCCGCACCCTGCTGGCCGACGATCCGGCCGTCGGCGCCGGAAACGTCCTCACCAGCCGCCTCGCGCTCGGCCTCGGCCTCGACGAGCCGCTGCTGACCTTCGACACCCCGGTGGACGGCCACGCCGCCTGGCAGCCCTTCACCCTCGCCGAGCTGGACCGCGCCGTGCGCGCCCGGGCCGCCGCCCTGCACGCCCTCGGCATCGGCCGGCGCGACCCGGTGGTGGTGTACGCGAGCGACGCCGCCGACCACGTGCTCGCCTTCCTCGCCCTGGCCCGCCTCGGTGCCGTCCCCGCGCTGCTCAACCCCAACCTGGACGGCGAGCGGGCCGCCCGCTACATCGCCAAGCTCGGCCCGGTCGGCATCCTCGCCGACGCGCCGCACCTGGCCGCGCTGGCCGGCCACGAGCCCGGCGCCCCCGCACTGCCCGAGATCTCCACGCTCGGCGCGGGCGACCCCGAGGCCGCCCCCGAGCCCTACCGGCACTGGGCCGGCGACCCGGTGGCGATCACCCACTCCTCCGGCACCACCGGCATGCCCAAGGCCGTGGTCCACTCGCACGCGAGCCTCTACGCGGCGATCCGCCACCGCGCCCGGCTGCCCCGCCCGCAGGGCCAGGACCGGATGCTCAGCGCACTGCCCGCCCCGCACGCCGCCACCCTGATCGCGGTCAACCTCGCGCTCTCCACGCACTCCCAACTCGCCGTACTCTCCAGCCAGTCCGGCGCCGGCGTGCTGGACGCGATCGAGCAGTGGCGCCCCAGCGGCGTGATCGGCTTCGCCGCCACCTGGGCCGAGCTCGCCCACCACGACCTGACCGCCCGGGAGCTGGACTCGGTCGTGCTCTGGTGGAACACCGGCGACTGCGCCCACGAGGTGCACATCCGCCGCCTGGTCGCCGCCGGCAGCCGCGAGTCGGTGACCCGCGAGGGCCGGATCCGGGTGCCGGGCTCGCTGTTCGTGGACGGCCTCGGATCCACCGAGATGGGCCACTCGCACTTCTTCATCACCCACGGCCCGGACACCGAGCGCTACGGCCGCTGCGTCGGGCGCCCGCACGCCTTCGTCGACTGCGAGCTGGTCGGCCCGGACGGCGAGCCGCTCGGCCCCGGCGAGGTCGGCGAACTCGCCACCAACTCACCGACGTTGGCGCTCGGCTACTGGAACGACTCGACCACCACCTACCGCACCCGGCTGCGCGGGCGCTTCCTCACCGGTGACCTGATGTACCGGGACGAGGAGGGCTACTACTACCACGTCGACCGGGCCGTGGACTCGGTCGAACTCGGCGACGGCAAGCGGCTGTTCACCGCCATGTCGGAGGAGCGGGTGCTGGCCGCCTGCCCCGACGTGCTGGACTGCACGGTGGTCGCGGTGCGCGACGGCGAGCGGGTGGTCACCGACGTGCTGCTGGTCCTGGCCGCCGGGGCCGACCCGGCCGCCGACCGCACCAAGGCCGTCACCGCCGCCCTGGACGAGGCCGCCGCGGCCACCGTCCGCCAGGTCGTCGTGGTGGCCGGGGAGGACATCCCGCTCGGCCCCACCGGCAAGGTCCGCAAGGTCCTGCTGCGCCAGCGCTACCTGGACTCGGTCGCCGCCGGGGCGGACGCGTGAGCGCCGCCCGCCGGCCCGGCGCCGTGGTCACCGGCATCGGCCTGGTCACCCCGCTCGGCCGCAAGCCCGCCGAGGTCTTCGACGCGCTGACCGCCGGCCGCACCGGCATCCGCGCCCTGCCCGAGGGCCACGCCGCCCACGGCTGGCTGACCGCCGCCGGCATCGCCCCTGCGGTGGACGGCCGCGAGGTGCTGCCGCCCACCGAGACCCGCTGCGTGGACCGGTTCGTGCTGCTCGCCCTGGCCGCCGCCGACGACGCGCTCGCCGACGCCGGCCTGGTCGTCGGCCAGGACGCCGACCCGCACCGCACCGCCGTGGTGCTGGCCACCGGCGGCGGCGGCCTGGAGACCTTCGAGCAGCAGTCCCTGCGGCGCGTGGAGCGCGGCCGACCCGGCGTCAGCCCCTACCTGCTGCCCGGCATGCTCTCCAACATGGCCACCGCCCGGATCGCCATCAAACACGGGATCCGCGGCTTCAGCACGGCCATCGTGACGGCCTGCGCGGCCGGCGCCCAGGCCGTCGCCGAGGGGCTGCGGCTGATCCGCTCCGGCGACGCGGACGTCGTGGTGTGCGGCGGCACCGAATCCTCGCTGCACCCGACGATCGCCGCCGCGTTCACCAACGCCCGCGCGCTGTCCTCGGGTTGGGAGGACCCGGCGGAGTCCAGCCGGCCCTTCGACAGCCGGCGCAACGGCTTCGTGCTGGGCGAGGGCAGCGCCGTCCTGGTGCTGGAGAGCCCCGAGCACGCCGCCGCCCGCGGCGTGGCCGGCTACGCCGACCTCACCGGCTGGGGCGCCTCCACCGACGCCCACCACCCGACCATGCCGCGGCCCGACGGCGCGGGCGCCGCCGACGCGATGCGCGCCGCACTCGCCAACGCGGGCCTGGCGCCCTCCGACATCGGCTACGTCAACGCCCACGGCACCGGCACCAAGCTCGGCGACGTCGCCGAGAGCGCCGCGCTGAACGCCGTGTTCGGGGAACACCGCCCGGCGGTCAGCTCCACCAAGGGCGCCACCGGTCATCTGCTGGGCGCCGCGGGCGCGTTGGAGGCGGCGGTCACCGCACTCGCGGTGGCCCGGGGGACGCTTCCACCGACCGTCAACCTCGACGAGCCGGACCCGGCCTGCGACCTGGACCACGTCCGGGGCGCGGCCCGCACAGTCCCGCTCACCGCCGCCCTGAGCAACGCCTTCGCCTTCGGCGGGCACAACCTCAGCCTGATCTTCGAGCCCGCCTCCACCCCGTCCGCCCGCTGACGCCCACCGGCCCGGCGGCCCGGGCCTCCGTGCCAGGCCACTCGTCAACTCGCCATCCCCCGGGGAGATCCCGTTGTCCATCCAGTCCATCGCCCACGTCGAGTACCACTGCGCCGACGCCGACGCCGCCGCGGCCGGGCTCTGCGCCGACTACGGCTTCACCGCCGCGACACCCGATCCGGACCAGCTCGCCGCCGCCGAGTCCGTTGACGCGCGCACCCTGCTGGTCCGCCAGGGCGGCATCCGGTTCCTGCTGCGCTCCGCCACCGACCCGGCGCACCCGGTGGCCCGCTACGCCGCCCGGCACGGCGAGGGCGTCGCGGCCCTCGCGCTCTCCTGCCCCGACCCGCAGGCCGCCCTGGACCGCGCCGAGCGGCACGGCGCCCGGGTCCTGGACCGGGCCGGCGGGCTGGTGGCCGGCTTCGGCGACACCGCCCTGCGGTTCGTCCCCGAGGCGCCGGCCGCGCCCGAGCCCGCCGACGGCGACGCCCCGCGGCTGCTGGACGCCCTCGACCACGCCGCGATCTGCCTGCCGGCCGGCGAGCTGGCGGACGCGGTGAAGTTCTGCGAGGCCGCGCTCGGCATGCACCGCATCTTCGGCGAGTACATCGAGGTCGGCGAGCAGGCGATGGACTCCAGCGTGGTGCAGAGCGCCTCCGGCGAGGTCACCTTCACCCTGATCGAGCCCGACACCACCCGCCGGCCCGGCCAGATCGACACCTTCCTCGCCGACCACGACGGCGCCGGCGTCCAGCACCTGGCGTTCCGCACCGGTGACATCGCCACCGCCGTCCGCACCGTCCGCGGGCGCGGCGTGGCGTTCCTGACCACCCCCGGCACCTACTACGACGCGCTCGCCGAGCGGCTCGGCGACACCGCCATCCCGGTGGAGACGCTGCGCGAACTGGACGTGCTGGTCGACCAGGACCACGGCGGACAGCTGTTCCAGATCTTCGCCCGCTCCACCCACCCCCGCCGGACGTACTTCGTGGAGCTGATCGAGCGCCAGGGAGCCGGCACCTTCGGCACGGCCAACATCAAGGCCCTCTACGAGGCCGTCGAGCGACAGCGCGCCGCCGCCGCCGTCTAGGCCCTGCCCACCCCGAGCCCTCACCACCACAGGAGGCCCGTCCCCCATGACCACCGCACCCGCCACACCCGGCTTCCAGCTCACCGAGGCCGAGCGCGCCCTGCTGCCCACCCCCGAGGAGGTGGCCGGCTACCTGGAGCACGGCTGGTACCTGTCCCGCAAGCTGTTCAGCGACGAGGAGCTGGACACCCTCCAGGCCGCCACCGAGCGGTACTACGCCGGCGAGCGCGACCGCACCCTGCCGGTCCGCCCGCCGCGGCTGGCCTCCTGGGAGCCCTCGCACGGCCCGGTCCAGCGCCACAACGACTACGTGCACTACGAGAGCGACGCGATCGGCGCGATCCTGCGCAAGCCGCTGCTGGGCGCCGTCGCCGCGCTGCTCGCCGAGGCCGAGGAGATCCGGGTCTTCCAGGCCACCCTCATCTACAAGCCCCCGGTGCCGGGCGAGCCCAGCAACCAGGTGCCGTGGCACTTCGACAAGCACTACTGGCAGACCTCGACCTCGGAGCGGATGCTCACCGCCTTCCTGCCGTTCCACGACTGCGCCGAGGAGAACGGCACCATCACCATGGTCGACGGCAGCCACCGCTGGAAGGAGCTGCCCTCCGAGGAGGACTCCACCCGGCACTTCGCCGACCGCGACAACTCCGAGCTGGACTCGATCCTGGACGCCAACGCGGCGTACAACGGGACCGAGGTCCGCAAGATCCCGATGATCATCCCGCGCGGCCACGTCAGCTTCCACCACTGCCTCACCTACCACGGCAGCGGCCCCAACCTGGCCTCCCACCCGCGCCGGGCGGTCTCGCTGCACCTCCAGGACGGCGCCAACACCTACCGGCGCGCCACCCGGCCGGACGGCGGGACGGTCGTCTACAACCACGACGTGCTGGTGCGCCGCACCGCCGACGACCGCCCCGACTACGCCGACCCGGACTTCTGCCCGACCGTGTGGCGGGGCACCCTGTGACGACCACGGCACCCGCCGTCGCCGCACTCGACACGCCCGAGCGGCGCTACCGGATGCTGCGGCTGATCCGCTCCTTCGAGGAGCGGGGGCTCGACCTGGTGAAGTCCGGGGTGATCACCGGCGGCATCCACCCGTACATCGGGCAGGAGGCCGTCGCGGTCGGCGTCTGCGCCGCGCTGCGGGCCGGCGACCGGCTCGCCTCCACCCACCGCGGGCACGGCCACGTCCTGGCCCGCGGGCTCGACCCGGCCCGGCTGCTGGCCGAGCTGGCCGGGCGGGTCGGCGGCTCCAACCGCGGCCGCGGCGGCTCCATGCACGCCGCCGACCTGCGGCTGGGCATCCTCGGCGCCAACGGCATCGTCGGCGCCGGCGCGCCGATCGCGGTCGGCGCCGCCTGGGCCGACCGGCAGGCCGGCTCGGACGCGGTCGCGGTCGCCTTCTTCGGCGACGGCGCGCTCAACCAGGGCGTGCTGCTGGAGTCGCTCAACCTGGCCGCGATGTGGCGGCTGCCGGTGCTCTTCGTCTGCGAGAACAACGGCTACGCCACCACCCTGCCCGCCGGCACCGCGGTCGCGGGCAGCGCGACCGGGCGGGCGGCGGCCTTCGGCATCCCGGCCGCCGAGGTCGACGGCATGGACACCGAGGCGGTCCTGGCCGCCGCCGAGGAGGCCGTCGCCCGGGCCAGGTCCGGCGGCGGGCCCGGCTTCCTGGAGTGCCGCACCTACCGCTTCGAGGGCCACCACACCATGGAACGGCGGATGAAACTGCACTACCGCACCCCCGAGGAGGTGGCCGCCTGGCGCGAGCGCGACCCGCTCCCCCGGGCCGCCGCCGCGATCGGCGCCGAGCGCGCCGCCGCGCTGGACGCCGAGGTGGCCGCCGAACTCGCGGCCGCCGAGGAGTTCGCGCTGGCCTCGCCGCACCCGGACCCGGCCGGCGCCGCCGACCACCTGTACGCCTCCGGGCTGCGGGCCAGGGCGGGGGCGGTGACATGAGACTGTCGTACACCAAGGCGCTCAACCGGGCGCTGGCCGACGAGTTGGACGGCGACCCGGCGGTCTGCGTGTTCGGCGAGGACATCGGCGCCGGAATGGCCGGGCCCACGCTCGGCCTGCTGGACCGGTTCGGGCCGGAGCGGATCGTCGACACCCCGCTCTCCGAGCAGGCGTTCACCGCGATGGCGCTCGGCGCGGCCCTGGCCGGCCGGCGGCCGGTGCTGGAGTTCCAGATCCCCTCGCTGCTGTTCCTGGTCTTCGAGCAACTCGTCAACCAGGCGCACAAGTTCTCGTTGATGAGCGGCGGCCAGGCGGGCGTCCCGCTCACCTGCCTGGTACCCGGCTCCGGCTCCCGGGACGGCTGGGCGGGCCAGCACTCCGACCACCCGTACAGCCTGTTCGCGCACGCCGGGATGAAGACCGTCGTCCCGGCCACGCCGACGGACGCCTACGGGCTGCTCCGCTCGGCGATCCAGGACCCGGACCCGGTGGTGGTCTTCGCCCCGGCCGCCGCGCTGCCGGTGCGCGAGACCGTCACCTGGGAGCTGGCGCCGATCCCGCTCGGCAGCGCCCGGGTGCACCGCCCCGGCACGGACGTCACCCTGGTCGCCGTCGGGCACCTGGTGCACGACGCGCTGGCGGTGGCCGAGGAACTCGCCGGGGAGATCTCGGTCGAGGTGTTCGACCCGCGCACGCTGTACCCGTTCGACTGGGCCGCGCTGGGCGCCTCGCTGGAGCGCACCGGGCGGCTGGTGGTGGTCGACGACTCCAACCGCAGCTGCGGGATCGGCGCGGAGGTCCTGGCCACCGCCGCCGAGGAGTTCCGGCTCACCGCCCCGCCGCGCCGGGTCACCCGCCCGGACGGCACCGTGCTGCCGTTCGCGCCCGCGCTCGACCGGGCCCTCCAGCCGGACCGGGAGCAGCTGCGGCACGCACTGCGCGCCGTCATGAAGTGACGCATCATCAGCACATGGACCGGGGGCGGCCGTCGAGGCCGCCCCCGGAGGCGTTCCGAGGCCCCTCAGAGCACCCGGGGCACGGCCTCCAGCAGCTGCGGCAGCGCGTCCGACGGGTCCCGGTAGCGGTGCAGTGCGGCCCGCCCCTCCGTCCCGCGCAACCGTGCGGCCAGCCGGGCCGGCAGCACCGCCGTGGTGAGCAGCCCGGTGCCGCCGAAGCCCTCGACGGTCCAGCAGACCCACGGGATCGGGTAGTTGGCGGCCGGGCTGAAGAACACCGGCCGCTGCCCCTGGAAGGTCGCGTCGTAGAGGCCGAAGCGGCTCCAGTTGGAGAAGCTGATCCGGCGCTGCTGCGGGTCGAAGCCGAGCGGCACGCAGTCGCCCAGCCCGGGGCGGCCGAGCTCGGCCAGGAAGCGCAGATTGGCGCGCAGGTTGAGGTGCTCCTCGGTGTACCCCAGCACGGCGGTGCGCAGCGCCCCGGCGAGGGCGGCCGGGCCGTCCTGCGGCGCGTACGGCAGGTGGATGTCGCCGAGCAGGTTGCCGACCAGGGCGTCCGACAGGCCGAGCGGGCGGCGGACGTTGACCGGGACGGTGAGCCAGCGGGTCTCCCGGTCGCCGTCCAACTCCCTCAGGGTGTGCGCGACATGGGCGCAGACCGCGTCGCCGGAGGAGACCCGCCGCCCGGCCGCCGCACCGAACTCCTCGCACATCCGGGCTATCTCGGCGTCGCCGAAGTACAGCTGGACGGTGCGGTTGGCGCGCGGGCCGGCCGCCACCTCGCGGTCCAGGACGGCGCGCTCGGCCGGCCCGGGCACCCGGAAGCCCGGCCGGCCGCAGTCCTCGGCGGGCAGCACCCGGTCGAGCAGCGCGTCCTGGTCCTCGACGAGTTCGACCTCCGGCAGCTCCTCGCCCTCGACCGCCGCCGACCAGGCGCGCAGCAGCAGTGCGAAGCTGTGCAGGTCGCCGATCGCGTGGTGCCAGGAGCAGCCGAGCACGGTGCCGCCGTCGCCGGTGCGGGTCACCCGGACGGCGAGCAGCGGTCCGCCGCCGGTGCGGGCGGCCGGGGCGTCCAGCGGGTCGACGTGCTGCGCGCCGGGCGCGGTGACCCGGCCCATGGACTCGGCGAGCGTGCCGTTGACGCGGTAACTCACCATCGGGACACCGGAGTCGTCGCAGACCGCCTCCAGCACGCCGTCGACGGTGCGCAGTCGGCCGGCGAAGACCGGGGCGCGCTCCAGCGCCCGGGCCAGTCCCGCGGCGAGGCGGTCCTCGTCCAGCGCGCGCTCGAAGAAGAGGACGACCGAGACGGAGAGGTCGGCGAACATGGTGTCGGCGAGGCCGCAGCGGAGCACCGTGCCGGGGGCGGAACCGGCTCTGACGGTCCGGGTGTCGCGCAACTGCGGCCAGACACTCATCGATTCACCCCGGGGCGTGGGAGGGAGTCGTGCGGAGCGCCCCGGACGACCGTGCAGATCACTCCGAACGATAGGGCAGTCCCCGGCGGCGATCCAGTGGTCCAGTCCAATTCTGTGCTATCGGACCGGACGGACGGTATGTGGAGGCCTCCGGGCGCCCCGGGGCCACCGCCTCCGGGCGCCCCGGGGCCGTCACCGGACTAGACTCCGAACCATGGGAGAGCGCCCGGGCGCGCCCGCCGCGCCGCCCCTGGTACTCGTCACCGACACGGACTCGCAGCTGATCGACCCGCGCCGGGCGTACCACGTCGGCCGCGACCCGACCAGCGAGATCGTCCTCGACGACCCCCGGGTCTCCTGGCACCACGCCGTGCTGCGCACCGCCGGGGACCACTGGCACCTGGACGACGTCGGCAGCACCAACGGCACCTTCGCCGAAGGCCGCCGGATCAGCTCCGAGGACATCGGCCCCGGCACCCGGCTGCGGTTCGGCAACCCCGCCGACGGCCCGTCCGCCACCTTCGCCGGCCTGGCCGCCCCCTCCGCCGACGAGCGCCCCTCCCTGGTCGCCCCGCGCGTCTCCGGCACCTTCCGCCGCCCCAGCGCCGTACTGCGGCTGCCCGGCCGGACGGTACGGATCGGCCGCGCGCCCGACAACGACCTCGTCCTCGACGACCTGGTGGTCTCCCGCCACCACGCCGAACTGCGCACCCTGCCCGACGGCGGCCACGAGATCGCCGACCTCGGCAGCCACAACGGCACCTACCTCAACGGCAGCCCCGTCCAACGGGCTCCGGTCGGCCCCGCCGACATCGTCGGCATCGGCCACTCCGCGCTCTGCCTCTCCGGCGACGAACTGGTCGAGTACACCGACACCGGCGAGATCTCGCTCAACGTGCAGGGCCTGGTGGTACGGGTCGGCCCCGACCGGCGGGTGCTGCTCGACGACGTGTCGTTCCCGCTCGCCGAGAAGGCCCTGCTCGCCGTCGCCGGCCCCAGCGGCGCCGGGAAGTCCACCCTGCTCAACGCACTCACCGGGCTGCGCCCCGCCGACGAGGGCACCGTGCTCTACGACGGGCGCGACCTCTACCGCGACTACGCCGAGCTGCGCCGCCGGATCGGGCTCGTCCCGCAGGACGACATCCTGCACACCCAGTTGACCGTCCGCCGAGCCCTGTCGTACGCCGCCGAATTACGCTTCCCCGGCGACACCGCCAAGGAGGAGCGGGAGGCCCGGGTCTCCGAGGTGATCCGTGAACTCGGCCTGGACAGCCGGGCCGACCTGGTCATCTCCAGCCTCTCCGGCGGCCAGCGCAAGCGCGTCAGCGTCGCCCTGGAACTGCTGACCAAGCCCTCACTGCTCTTCCTCGACGAGCCCACCTCGGGCCTGGACCCGGGCATGGAGCGCTCGGTGATGCAGATGCTGCGCGGCCTGGCCGACGACGGGCGCACCGTCGTCGTGGTCACCCACAGCGTGCTGAGCCTGGACGTCTGCGACCGGCTGCTGGTGCTCGCCCCCGGCGGCCGCACCGCCTACTACGGGCCGCCCGCCGAGGCACTGCCGTTCTTCGGCTTCACCGAGTGGCCGCAGGCCTTCGAGGCCTTCGAGAACGAGGACCACGAGGCCTGGCAGCGCCGGTTCCGGGAGTCCCCGCAGTACGAGCGGTACGTCGCCGCCGAGGCGCTGCCGCCCGCCCGGCCGGTGCCGGCGCCCGGCGCTCCCGCCGCGCCGACCGACGCGATCGGCCCCGAACAGCCGCAGGGCTGGTTCTCCCAGCTCGGCACGCTGATCCGCCGCTACACGGCGGTGCTCGCCGCCGACCGGCTGTTCCTGACGGTGATGATCGCCCTGCCGTTCCTGATCGGCGTGATGTGCCGCGCGATGGCGGGCAGCCGCATCTCCCCCGAGAACGCGCTCAACATCCTGCTCACGCTCTGCATCGGCGGCCTGCTCACCGGCTCCGCCAACGCGGTGCGCGAGATCGTCAAGGAACGCCCGATCTACCAGCGAGAACGCGTGGTCGGGCTGTCCCGCTCGGCCTATCTGGTCTCCAAGGTGGTGGTGCTCGGCACCATCACGGTCGCCCAGGCCGCCGTGCTGACCGTGGTCGGCCTGGCCGGCGTCGACCTCGCCCCCGTGCTGCCCACCAGCGTCACCGTGCACAGCGGCGTCCTGCTTCCGCCGCTGGTCGAGCTGATCGTCGCGGTGGCGCTGCTCTCCTTCTCCGCGATGATGCTCGGCCTGCTCGTCTCCGCTCTGGTCCGCAAGGAGGAGGCGACCATGCCGCTGCTGGTGCTGCTCTCCGTGGTGCAGATCGTGTTCAGCGGCGCCATGCTGAAGCTGCACGGGGTACCCGGCCTGGAGCAGTTCGCCTGGCTGGTGCCCTCCCGCTGGGGCCTGTCCGCGATGGCCCGCACCGTCGACCTGCACACCGTGCTGCCGAACGACATCACCGCCGACCCGATGTTCCGGCAGGAGCAGGCCGGGTGGCTGCTGGCACTGGCCGTGCTGGTCGCGCTCGCGGTGGTGCTGGCCGTCGCCGTGCTGGCCCTGCTGCGCCGGCAGGAGCCGTCGATCATGCGGAAGTGAGAAGTGACCCGGCCGATGGAGGAGCCCGCGTTCCGCCCCACCCATGTCGCCCCGCCGGACGGGCTGGCCAGCTGGGCCGCCCCGGACCCGGCGCAGCCCGCCTCCCCGCTGGACGCGCTGCTGCCGCTCCAGCTGGTCGGCCGGGCCGGCGACTGGGCCCAGGTGCTCTGCTCCAACGGCTGGTCCACCTGGGTGGACGGCCGGCTGCTGGTCTCCCTGCCCGGCAGCCCGCCCACCGCCACCGGACCACCGGCCCGTACCGCCGACCCGCGCCCCGCGCTGGCCGAGGCGGAGGGCACGCTGGCCCGCTACCGCTCGCTGCTGGAGGACCTCGCGGCCGGCGGCGCCGACCTGGAGACCTTCCGGGACCGGGCGCACGGCCTGCGGGTCGGCCTGGTCGTCGACGGCGAGCGGCTCTGGGTGTTCGACCCGCTGCACGACCGCTGGTGCTACTGCGACGGCCTGCAACTGCACACCTACGCCGTCGGCAACCGCCCGAGCCCGCCGGTCGGCCGGGCCACGGGCACCGACGAGCCCACCCGGGTGGCGGAGCCGTGATCCCGCCCCCCGACGCCACCGGCGAGGAGCCCCCGCACCCGCCCACCGAGACCGGCGCGCCTGCGGGTGAATGGCCCGGGACCGCCGCGTCCGGGACCGCCGCGTCCCGGACGGGCGAGCCCGCCGACGCGTCCGCCGACGCCGTCGAACCGCCCAGCCTGCCGGCCGGACTGGTCGGGCGCCGGGTCGCCGGCTACCGCCTTGAGGCCGAGATCGGCCGCGGCGGCATGGCCGTCGTCTACCGGGCCAAGGACCTGCGGCTGGGCCGCACCGTCGCCGTCAAGCTGCTCGCCCCCGAACTGTCCCGCAACGAGGTGTTCCGCCGGCGCTTCATCCACGAGTCGCAGGCCGCCGCCGCGATCGACCACCCGCACATCATCCCGGTCTTCGAGGCGGGCGAGGCCGACGGCATCCTGTTCATCGCGATGCGCTACGTCGAGGGCGGCGACCTGCGCACCCTGATCACCCGCAGCGGCGCCCTCCCGATCGGCCGGGCCGCCGGGCTCGCCCTGCAGATCGCCTCCGCGCTGGACGCCGCGCACGACCACGAACTGGTCCACCGGGACGTCAAGCCCGGAAACGTCCTGGTCGCCGCCGGCACCGACAGCGAACACCCCGAGCACCTCTACCTCGCCGACTTCGGCCTCACCAAGAAGTCGCTGTCGCTCAGCGGCCTGACCGGCGTCGGCCAGATCGTCGGCACGCTCGACTACGCCGCGCCCGAACAGATCACCGGCCGCCCGCTCGACGGCCGCTGCGACCAGTACGGCCTCGGCTGCGTGGTCTTCGAGATGATCGCCGGCGCGCCCCCGTTCCACCGCGAGAGCGACCTCGCCCTGCTCTGGGCCCATCTCAACGAACCGCCGCCCGCCCTGCGCGAGCACCGGCCCGACCTGCCCTCCGCCGTGGACGCGGTGGTCGCCCGCGCCCTCGCCAAGGCTCCCGACGAACGGTTCGCGAGCTGCCTCCAGTTCGTCGCCGAACTGCGCGCCGCCGCCACCGCCGCCCCCGACGCCGCTCCCCCGGCCGGGGGCCCGTGGGCCACCGGCGGCCCGCCCACCGCGGTGGTCCCCGTCCCCGCCGTCCCGCCCCCGGACGTCCCCGAACCGCCCGCCTGGGCCCTCCCCGTCGTCCGCCCGTCCGCGCGCAGGAGCACCGGATGAACGCCGTCAGCCAGGTCTTCGCGCTGATCGCCGCCGCCGTCCACCTCGTGGTGTGGCCGCTGGAGAGCTTCCTCTACGGCCACCCCCGGGTCCGCCGACTGCTCACCGCCTCCACCGCCGACGCCCCGCAGGTCCGGCTCTGGCGGGTCAACGTCGGCTTCTACAACCTCTACCTCGCCCTCGGCCTGGTGGCCGGCCTGGTCGCCCTGCACGTGGGCGAACCCGTCGTCGGCCGCACCCTGATCAGCTACCTCAGCGCCTTCATGATCGCCGCCGGCGCCACCCTCCTCGCGTCCGACCCCCGCCTCTGGCCGGGCGCCCTCGGCCAGGCCCTCCCCCCGACCGCCGTCCTCCTGGCCGACGCCCTGTAGCCGACCCGCGCCTGGTCGGCTGCGGAGTGGGAAGTCGGATCGGCCGACTTCCCGCTCCGCACCGGTGCACTCGCCCGAGTGCACGGCCGACACCGCGTCGTACGACCGGACCTCGTGCCGCCCCGACCCCCGGCGGTCCGATCCGGCGCGGCCGACGCGGCCGGCCACCCACGCCCTCACCCCGCGCGCCCGGCCGCCGCCGGCACGGCGGCCGGGGGGAAGCCAAGCGGCAGGCCACCGCCGAACCGGCCCTTGGGCACAGATCCCGCACGGCGCACCCTCAGCGCCTCACACCGCGACCGGGCAGACGCGTGGCGCCGAGCGCGCCGGCGGACACCGGAAGAGCCGGACGGGCGGGCCACCGGACCGGGCCGGCCCTGGCCGCCACGGCAATCGGGGCCCGGCCCCGCGCAGCACCCGCACGGCGCACCCGCAGCCGGCCGCACGGGCGAGGAGCGCCAAGCGCCGGCCGGCACGGAGCAAGCCGAGCCGGACCGCCGAGGCCATCGGGGCAGGCCGGACGGCGTCCGGCTCGCCCCGCCCGCCGCACCGGGCCCACCACCCCGCGAGGACGCCGACGGGCCGGAAGCACGCCGGGCGGCGTCCGGCAGACCCTCAGTCGGTCTCGCCGCGGCGGGGGAGGCGGGTGGCGGCGAGGGCGCCGAGGGCGCCGGCGAGGAGGCCCCAGCCGGCGGCGAGCGGGACGAGGGTCCACAGGCGGGGATCCAGGGTGAGGGTGCCTCCGGTGAGGGCCGCGGCGGGGCCGACCGGGTCCAGGGCCGGGCCGAGGACGGAGCTCAGCAGGTCGCCCAGGCCGCCCTCGCCGAGGCCGACACCGAGCACCGAGAGGCCGTAGTCGGCGGAGACCCTGGTCCAGACGCCGACCAGCAGCATGGTGACGGCGGCGGCCGCCGCCAGCCGGACGGCGTGCTGCCAGGGACGGACCTCGCGCGGTGAGCGGTGGGCGGCCAGCACTCCGGCGGCGAGCATCAGGACGGCCGCCAGCGGGAGCAGCCACCACACCCGGCCGTCCTGTTCGGCGAGCGTGCCGAGGCTCACCGTGCCGTCCTCCCCCTCGCCGGCGCGCAGCACGGCGGCCAGCGACTCGGGCACCGGCAGTCCGATCGCGCCGACCAGGTGGCCCTGCCACTCGCCGCCGAGGCCGACGCCGAGGGCCAGCCAGACCAGGTTGGGCAGGGCGAGCAGCACGACGGCCGCGACCTGCCGGGCGTCGCCGTTCACGGCGGCCGTGCCGATCGCCGCCACCACCCCCAGCACCACGCAGCCGAGCAGCACCAGCAGCATCGCGAACGCGGCCGGGCGGACGGCCTGCTGGAACGGCACCAGGGAGCGCGGCAGCGGCGCCCGGCGGGAGACGGCGAAGGTCGCGGCGAGCACGACCAGCAGCCAGAGCAGCCCGAGTCCGAGGGTACTGGCGGGCTCCGCGTGGAAGCCCACCTCGGGGGTGAGCCCGAGGACGCCGCCGAGCTGTTCGGCGAGGCCGTCGCCGAGCGGCACCGTGACGGTGTGCCGGGCGGCGACGCAGAGCAGGGCGAGCGCCGCCAGCCAGACCACCGCCGTCCGGGCGGCGCGGCCGAGCAGTTCGCGGCCGCCGGCCACCGCGCGGTAGCGCAGTTGGCGCAGGAAGACCTCGGCCACGGTGAGCGCGCCGACCAGGCCGACGGAGAGCGGCATCGCGGTGATCCCGGCGTCGACCGCGGCGAAGAAGCCGGCGCCGCCGTCGAGGCCGACCGAGCCACCGACGGCGAGCACGAGGGTGGCGGCGAGCACGGACGGGAAGCCGCCGCCGGGCAGCGTGTCGGCGCCGGCCGCCCAGAGGCCGAGCGCGGCCACGACCGCCATCGCGGCGAGGCCGGCCAGGACCACCGACACCGCGTCCAGCCAGCCGCGCAGCGCGCCGGGCGGTCCGGCCGCCGGGGTGTCGGCCGGCCGGCTCGGACGGGCCTGCTGCTGCATGCGGGCCTCCCTGTCGGGGGCGGTGGTCGGTGGTCCCCCGCGCCTGGCACCAGGGTCGCCCAGGACGGACCGGCCCGCCCGGGCAGGGCGCCGCGCCGTCGGCCAGTCGGCCGCTCGGCGGGTACCGGGGGCGGGTGCTGCTGTTGCGGCCGACGGGGTCCGGGGGCAGAAATGGATGCCAGTGGCAGGAGCCTCCTGCGCCGGCCGGTCGGACCGGCCCTGCGAATCGCCGTCTCCGGGCCGCCGTCCGCGAACCGCCCTGCGTGTACCGCCCTCCGCGTACCGCCGTACCGCCGTCCGCGCGCCGGAGCCCCCGATCGGAGCCCTCGATGAGTTCCCAACCGCCTTCCTCCGGGCCCCCGCTCGGCCCGCCCTCCGGGCCGCCGTCGGGGCCGCTCTCGGGTCCGCCGTCGGGCGGCGGCCACGCCGGGCCGCCCGGTCCGCCGTCCGGCCCGCCGTCGGGTGGCGGCGGCTCCTCGGGTACGGGCGGACCCTCCGGACGGCCGACGCCGTGGTGGCGCTCGCGCCGGAAGGCCGCGGTGGTGGCCGGCCTGGCCGCGCTGGCGGTGGCGGGGACGGTGCTGATCGTCAACAACGCCGGCGGCGGTGGCCGGCAGGAGAACACCATTCCCACGGCCAACGAGGTCGCGCTCCAGCCGCCGCAGGACCCGGGCCCGGCGCCGTTCACCCCGTCGGTGGAGACCCAGGCGGTCCAGGCACCGGCCCCGCCCTCGACCCCCGCCGGGACGACCGCCACCCGAACGGACGGTGCGACCGCGACCGCCGCCCTGCGCAGCGTCGAGGGGACCTCGGCGGGCGTGTACGGCGGGACGATGAACAAGCCGAGCTGCGACGTCGAACACCTGGTCTCGATCACCTCGACCGGTGACACCGGCCGGGCCTGGGCATCGGCACAGGGCATCGAGCAGTCGGCCGTCCCGGGCTACCTGCGCTCGCTGACCTCGGCGTACCTGCGGGTGGACACCCGGGTCACCAACCACGGCTACCAGGGCGGCGCGGCCGTCGCCTACCAGTCCGTGCTCCAGGCCGGCACCGCGGTGCTGGTGGACGCGCAGGGCGTGCCGCGGGTGCGGTGCGGCTGCGGCAATCCGCTGAAGCCGCCGACGCTGGTCAGCGACGCCAAGTACACCGGCAAGGCGTGGGCGGGCTTCCAGCCGAGCGCGCTGATCGTCGTGGTCGCCGCGCCGAAGCCGGTGACCGAGATCGTGCTGGTGGACGTCACGACCGGCGGCTGGTTCGCCCGGGGGACCGGGCAGGTCAAGGTCGTCGACCGGCCGGCCCCGGCGCCGACCGGCGCGCTGGCGCCCGGCGTCCCCGCCGCCTCCGTGTGGAAGACGGCCTCGCCGACGGCGTCCGGCCCGACCTCCGGCTCGACCTCGGCCACCACCTCGGGCGCCACCACCTCGGGCGCGACGACCTCCGGCGCGACGACCTCCGGCTCGGCCACCTCGGGCTCGGCGATCCCGACCACCGCTTCGCCGACGGCCACCACCACGGGCCCGACCACTCCGGGCGCGACCACGACGGGGACCCCCAGCAGCCCGACCACCCCCGCCCAGACCACCCCGGCCGTGACGACCCCGGCCCAGACCACCCCCGCCCAGACCACCCCGCCGCCGACCACCACGGCGAAGCCGACGGTGACCGTGACGAGCACCCCGGCCGCCACGGCGACGACCGCGAAGACGGCCACCGCCACGACCACCACCACGACCGCCCCCGCCGGTACGGCCACCGGCACGACCGCGACGAACACCTCCGTCGAAGAGCCGGCGACGGCCACCGGCAGCACCGGCTGAGCCGATCCGAACAGTTGGAGGACCCATGCTCCGCTCCCGCCCCAAGCGCACGGCCCTCGGTCTGGCCGGCGCCCTCACCGCCGTGCTGACGGCGTTCGCCGGCGCCGGCGCCGCACCGGCCCAGGCCGCCACCGCGCCCGCAGCCACCGCCGGGCAGGTCCTGGTCGCACCGCCGGCGCCGCCGCTCCGGGCCCAGCTCCAGATCCAGGCGCAGGCGCAGACGCAGGCCGCCGGTTCGCCCACCGTCTCCCCGGCGGCCCCCTTCGACCACGTCCCGGCCAACAGCGACTACCGCTGCGACCCGGGCAACCTCTGCACCCTGGTCTGGGACCCCACGACCGGCGACTACAAGATCTTCTACCTCTACGCCTGTGCCCGGTACAGCCTCAGCGGCTGGTTCGGCCAGGGGTTCTACGCCGACAACCAGAGCGGCGGCGTGCGGTCGTACTTCTACGGCGCGAACGGCGCCGTGCTGAAGTCCTTCACGCCCGACGGCGGCCTCAACCACACCCAGGACTGGACGCCCGTCTGGGCCATCCGGAACTGCTGAGGCCGTCCCGCCCCTCGCGCCCCGTCCACCTCCGCGGTGGGCGGGGCGCGGCGCGCGGTCAGGGCAGCAGCACCTCGGTGTCGTCCGGCCCGAGCACCCGCCCGTCGGCCGACCGGACCTCCACCCGGGCGACCGGTGAACCCGAGGCCCGGTCGACCAGACGGGCCCGCGGCTCGTCGTCCGTGAAGAAGTACCGCTCGCCCCACTGGCGCAGCGCGGTGACGACGGGAAACAGCGCGCGGCCCTTCTCGGTGAGCACGTACTCCTGGTAGGGACTGCCGTCGGCGGCCGGGGCCAGTTCGAAGACGCCGTTGGCGACCAGGTTGGCGAGGCGGGCGGAGAGGATGTTCTTCGCCAGGCCGAGGTTCTTCTGGAACTGCCCGAAGCGGCGCAGCCCGTCGAAGGCGTCACGGACGATCAGCAGCGTCCAGCCGTCGCCGAGCACGTCCAGCGGCCGGGCGACCGGGCAGGCCGCCTCCTCGTGCGAGGTGCGTTTCGGCACGCGCGCCTCTCCTCTCGCCTGCGGTCCCGCGCTCCGGCGGGAGCGGGTTTCACCTTGCAACCCTACCGGTCCGGCCCACGGCACCCCGCGGTTGCTTTATGAAACCACTCCGTGCGAGGGTAGCGAGGTAGCACTTTGAAACCACACTCCCGGCCGCCGTACCGCCCGAAGGAGCCCCTCCGCCGTGCCCACCCCCGTGGTCCCGCCCGCCCGCACCGGCGACGCCGCCACCGCGTCCGCCCGCCGGCTCTCCCCCGCCGTCGTCTGGCTGTTCTCGGTCGCGAGCGGCCTGGCCGTCGCCAACGTCTACTACGCCCAACCCCTGCTCGACCTCATCGCCGACGACCTCGGCATCGGCCGCGCCACGGTCGGCCTGGTCGGCACGCTCACCCAGGTCGGCTACGCCGTCGGCCTGGTGCTGCTGGTCCCGCTCGGCGACCACCTCGACCGCCGGCTGCTGATCACCGCCCAGCTCGGCCTGTCCGTCGCGGCGCTCACCGCGGTGGCCGTCGCCCCCTCGGCGGCGCTGATGCTGCTCGCCACGGCGGCGGTCGGGGTGCTCGCCGTGGTGGCGCAGGTGATGGTCGCCCACGCGGCCTCGCTCGCCGACCCCGCCGACCAGGGGCGGGTCGTCGGCACCGTCACCAGCGGCATCGTGATCGGCATCCTGCTCGCCCGCACCGTCGCCGGCACCATCGGCGACCTCGCCGGCTGGCGTGCCGTCTACGTCGTCTCCGCCATCGCCACCGGGGTGACGGCCGTCGTCCTCGCCGCCGCCGTCCCGGCCGAGCCGCGCCGCCGACCGGAGCGGATCCGCTACCCGCGGCTGGTCGGCTCGGTGTTCACCCTGTTCGCCGAGGAGCCCGTGCTGCGGGTCCGGGCCGGGCTCGCGCTGCTGGTCTTCACCGCCGTCACCATCCTGCTCACCCCGATGGTGCTGCCGCTCGCCGCGCCGCCGTTCGACCTCAGCCACACCGAGATCGGGCTCTTCGGCCTGGCCGGGGCCGCCGGCGCGCTCGGCGCCGGGCACGCCGGCCGGCAGGCCGACCGGGGGCGGGCGCGGCGCACCCTGGCGGTCGGGCTCACCGCGATGCTCGTCTCCTGGCCGCTCGCCGGGCTGCTGCCGCACTCGGTGTGGTGGCTGGTGCTCGCCATGGTGGTGATCGACTACGGCCTGCAGTCCGTGCACGTGGTCAACCAGCACCTGCTGTACCAGGTCCGGCCCGAGGCGCGCAGCCGGCTGACCGCCGGGTACATGCTGTTCTACTCGATCGGCAGCGCGCTGGGCGCGATCGTCTCCACCGTGGTGTACGAGCACGGCGGCTGGACCGCGGTCTGCTGGCTGGGCGGCGGTGTCAGCCTGCTCGCGCTCGCCTTCTGGCGGGCCACCGAGCGGCGGGCCACCGAGCGCGGCGCCACGCGGCGCGGCGTCAGCCCGTGACCGCCAGCTCCGCGACCACCGCGCGGTGGTCGGTGCCGCGCACCGTGTGCTCGGCCACCGACACCGCGCGCAGCGCCTCGCCGTGCAGCACGTGGTCGATCTGGATCACCGGCCACAGACCGGGGAAGTAGCTGTTGGACACCGGCCAGGTCGGCGCGACGCCGCGCCCGAGCTCCTCGTGGCTGTCGGTGAGGCCGGTGCCGAGCAGCGCGCGCATCGGGGTGTGGTCGAGCGTCGCGTTGAAGTCCCCCAGCAGGACGGCGTTGCGGGTGGCGCCGGCCACCGCCGCCCGCAGCTCGTCGAAGTCCTCCGCCCAGCGGGCCGCGTCGCCCATCGGGTAGTAGGTGTGCACGGCCGTCAGCCGCACGGCGCGTCCGCCGACCGTCACCTCGGCCGCGATCTGTTCCCGGGCCGCCTCGGAGGCCGAGCCGTCCAGCGGGGTCAGCGGCAGCCGGGAGAAGATCGCGGTGTCCCGGCCCGGCCGCTGCTCCCGGTGGGGAAGCACCTCGGCGATCCCCGCCCGGTCCAGCCGCTCGGCGGCCCCCGGGCCGAACTCCTCCAGCGCGAGCACGTCGACCCGCTGCTCGCGCACCAGCCGGACGAGCGCGGCCGCGTCGGCCTGGCCGAGGTAGGCGTTGCTGGTCGCGACCCGCAGCCGCGGCGCGTCGGCCGCCGGGGCGCCACCGCCCTCCGGCACCAACCGCGGGACGAGCCAGACGAGTTGCACCGCCACCAGGACCGCGGCCAGCGCCGCCGGCCACCACGAGCGCAGCGCCAGCAGGACGCCGAGCGCGAGCACCCCGGCGAGCGCCGTGTAGGGCAGTCCGACCACGACGAGGGCGAGCGACGTCCCGTCGTCCCACCCGCCGAGGCGGACCGCCACCAGCCCGGCCGCCCCGGCCAGGACGGCACCGCAGGCACCCGTCAGCACCCGCCGCGTCCACCGCCACCAAGCCGCCCGGCCCACCCGCTCCCCCGTCCGCCACTCCCGCACCATCACGCTTCCGCGCAAAGACGCCCGTTCTGAAGAAACGGTTCCGCTTGCGCCCCGGCACCCGTTCGAGCCAGGCTCTCAGTCCACGCAGGGGATGCCGCCGGCCTTCACCGCCGGGCCCTGCATGGGGAGCTCGGTGGTCGGTTCGGCGGTCGGCTCGGCGGTCGGCTCGGATGGGGCGGGAACGGGCGGGGCGGGGACGGAGGGGGTGGTGGGCGCGAGGGTGACGACCACATGACCCGACGGCACCGCCGACGACGCCGTGGCCGTGACGCCGTAGCGGGCCGCGAGCCGCTCGGCGTCGGCCTTCGTGCCCGCGCCGTAGGCGACCGTCGTCGCCTTCGCCCGCCCGGCGGCCGCCGTTCCCGTCGCCCTGCCCGCCGGGAAGCCGAGTTCGGCGAGCGCCCCGGACTCCGCGGCCGCCGCCTCCGCGTTCGCGCCGTGGACGTCGACGACCGCCCGCGCCCTGCTCGGTGTGGCGGTGGGCGCCTCCACCGGTGACGACGCCGTCGCCGGAGCCGGAGCCGACGCGTCGGTCGTGGCCGGCGGCGGGGCCTCGTGCCCGAACAGCTGCTTGACGATGCGCTTGATCTGGTCCGGGTCGACGGTGTTGACCTCCTGGCCCCCGATCGTCTTGAACCCGGTGATCGGCAGCGTGTTGAACTCGACGTTCCCGCCGGTCAGATTGGGCGCCTGCTGGGCGAAGTCCAGCACGTTCCAGCGGTCGTCGATGACCACGTCCTTCTTCACCGCGTCGAACAGCCGCTGGAGCTGCCCCAGGTCGTTGACCACGCCCTGCTGCTTGAGCTTGTACACGACGGAGGAGATGAAGGCCTGCTGCCGGTGGGTCCGGTCCAGGTCGCCGTTCTTCAGGTGGTGGCGCTGGCGGACGAACGACAGCGCCTGCCGGGCGTCGAGCGAGCTGACGCCGGCCGGGAGCCTGAGCCCGGTGCCGCCGCCCTCGTGGTTCGCCGTCCTGGCCACGATCGGGTCGTCCACCGGATTGTTGAGGCAGACCTGGATCGGTTCGACGGCCTTGGCGATGTCGTAGAAGCCGATCAGGTTCACCTCCGCGAAGTGGTCGACGGGGATGCCGAGGAGGGCCTGCACCGTCTGGATGGTCGCGGCCCGCCCGGCCTCGCGGCTCTGCCGCTCCAGTTCGGCCTTGGACAGCCCCTTGCCGCCCAGCTTCTGCTCCGCGGCCTCCTTGGCGATCCCGTACGCCTCCTTGACCTTGTGCATCCTCCCGTCCGCGCCGACGGTCTGCACGTAGTCGTCGCGCGGGACGGACAGCGCCGTCACCTTGCCGCCGTCGGCCGGTATGTGCAGGACGATCAGCGCATTGGTGTTGTAGCCGCCGATCTCGCTGGAGCCGGCGTGCAGTTCCTCCTCCACGAACTCCTTGGGGAGGTCGTTGCCGTCCATGTCCTTGCGGCTGTCGAGGCCGATGAGCAGCAGGTTGACGGACTTGTCGAGGTGCGGAGGCGCGTTCTTCCGGGCCTCGGTGAGCGCGGCCGACTTCACCATGCCGCCGTCGAGCTGCCGGTACTCGTACCAGGTGAAGCCGCTCGCGCCGAGGACGGCCGCCGAGACGGTTCCGGCGAGGAGGCGGCCGGCGATGGTCAGCGGCCTGGTGCGGGACTCAGCCACGGTGGCTCCTCCGGGCGGGGGTCGGGGCGCCGGCGGTCCGGCGCCGGTCGGTGCGGCGGGCCGTGCGGTGGTCGGTTCGGCGGGCCGGGGCCGCGCGTCGGTCTGCGCGACGGTCCGGGTGCCGGTCCGGGTGCCGGCCTGCGCGACGGTCTGCCCGACGGTCGAGGACCACCCGCACGACGACGGCCAGCAGCGCGGCCACCACCGCCGCCGCCATCACCGGGAACGCGCCGACCACCCAGCGCACCGCCGCCGAGACGAGCGCCCTGCCCTGGAGGCCGTCGCGGTCGGCGAGGTAGGCGGTGCCCGCCCGGGCGGCCAGCACGACGGGCGGCGCGGCGATGACGACCCACCAGCGGCCGGCGCGGCCGCAGAGCAGCGCCGCACCACCGGTACCGAGCACGGCGCCGGCGGCGAACAGCGGGCCGCCGCCGTGCCCGGCCAGTTCCCCGGCCACCGCGCCGGCCAGGGGCAGTCCGACCGCGGCGAGCAGCACCGGCAGCACACCGCCCGAGCGCCGTGACCCGGCTCGGCGGGCCGCCGCCCGGCCACCGTGACCAGCGGCGGCCCGCGGACCCGGTACGGACACCGCGGCGGGGAGCGGCTCCGCCTCCCGCTCCGAGGTCCTCGCTCGTCGCCCGGCCATGCCCCACACCCCTTCCGCGGACCCGTCAGCAAACTTCTACAATGCTGTAGAGCAAGTCAGGAGCATACAAACCCACCCCCGCAAAGTCATCCCGCCGGCGCCCCGCCCTCACGAAACCCCAGGTCAGCGGCGGCTAGGATGAACGCGAACCGCGCCGGACGAACAGAAGGACCATCATGTTCGACAACCTCAAGAACCTCGCCGACAAGGCCACCGACCTCGCCCGCGAGCACAGCGGCGCCATCACCCAGGGCCTGGACAAGGTCGCCGACGTCATAGACGACAAGACGGACGGCAAGTACAGCGGCCGGATCGACACCGCCGCCGACAAGGCCAAGGACTTCATCAACGGCCTCGACCAGTCCAAGTAGCACCGGCTCGCCGGCGCCCCGGCCCGCGTCCGGCCGGGGCGGGACACCGGCGACGCTCCCCGCAGAAGCGGGTCAGACGGTGGCCGCCGACCGGGCCGCCCACTGCGACCGCCAGGCCAGCGCGTCCGCGACGCCCTCGGCGATGGTCCGGCGCGGCGTCCAGCCGAGCAGTTCGCGCGCGGCGGTCACGTCGCTGAAGCAGCCGAGGACGTCCCCGGGCCGGGGCTCGGCCTCCCGGACGTCCAGCGTCGCGCCGACCGCCTGCTCGAAGGCGGCGACCAGCTCGCGGACGGTGGTGCCGTCGCCGGTCCCGATGTTGACGACCCGGTAGCGCTCCTCCGCCGCCGGCCCGACCACCTCGTCGAACCGGACCAGCGCGGCGACATGGGCCTCGGCGACGTCCTGCACATGGATGTAGTCGCGGATGCCCGAGCCGTCCCTGGTCTCCCAGTCGACCCCGGTGATGGTGAACGGCGTGCCGTTGGTGTGCGCCTCGATCAACTTGCCCAGCGCGTGACTCGGCTGGAGGTCCTGCAGCCCGGTGCGCAGCTGCGGATCGGCGCCGATCGGATTGAAGTACCGCAGCGCGATGACCCGCGTCCGCTCGGCTCCGTCACCGCGCGTCCAGTCCTGGAGCACCTGTTCCATCATCTGCTTGGTGCGCGCGTACGGGCTGTTCCCCTCGACCGGGCAGGACTCGTCGACGCGGCCGGTCGGGGTGGGCAGGTAGATCGAGGCGGAGCTGCTGAAGACCACCCGGGTGCAGCCGTTGCGCTGGAGCGACTCCAGCAGGTCGACGGTCTTGCCGACGTTCTCCCGGTAGTAGAACAGCGGCCGGGAGACCGACTCGGGCACCACGATCCGCGCGGCGCAGTGCAGGGCCGCGTCGATGTCGGGGTGCTCGGCGAAGATCCGGTCGACCAGCTCCGGGTCCGCGATGTCGCCCCGGTAGAACACCCGGCCCTCGACGAACTCGGCCCGGCCCTTGGAGAGGTCGTCGAGGACGACCGGGGTGATGCCCGCGTCCAGCAGGGCCGATGCCACGGTGCTTCCGATGAATCCCGCACCGCCCGTGATCAGTACCTTGCGCATGACCGGACGCTCCTTTCCTCGGCGGGCACCCGGTGGCGCCCGTCGGGTGGGGGACGACCGGTTCGCACGCGGTGGTTCCCCCCGGCAACGGATCCGCCGCCGCCCGAACCGGGGCGCGTCGGCGGGCGCGCGAGCCGCGACGGGGGCGCGCGACGACGGGCGCGGGGGCGCGCGACGGGCGATGCGGCTACCGAGCGCGGGGCGGACAATCCGCGGCAGCGCCGGGAACGGGCGCGGGTGGGCGGGCACCGCGCACAAAGCGGCGCCGGGGAGCGTACTCGGGGGGTGTACGCTCCCCGGCAGGGGGTGGTGGCGGCCACCGCACCGGTAGTCCGGGGGTCCGGACACCGGTCGCCGTGACCGGAATGCTAGACCTGCGCGCAGGTCGTGACCAGAGCTCTGACCAGCTAATTTCCCGTCCAGGACATGCCACTTGACCCCCAGGAACCGCTCCGGCCCCACCCGGCCCGACGGTCCGTCGACCACCGGGCGGTTGCCCGTCCGGCCCGCACCGGACGGCGGACCGACGAGGTGTCACGAGCGCCCGGCCGCCCTCGGCACACCCCCTTGCACGCCCTCGATCACCCGCGCGCGCCCGGGGTCCGGCGCGAACCGGCCGTCCGGGGCCCGGACGTCGGGGAGCCTGGCGCCGGGGGCGCGCTCAGGCGGCGACGTCGAGCCGCTGGACGGCGGGGCGGGAAGCGCCGTGCCGGTGCAGTCCGGCGAGCCCGGCGGCGAGCCGCTTCGGGTCCCCGGTCAGCCAGAACCGCAGCGCGGCGGCCAGGGCGGCGCTCGCCGGGCCGACCCGCAGCCCGCTCACCGCGGCGATCCGCTCGCCGACCAACGGGAGCAGGTCGGCGACCGCCGCCGGCAGCCAGAGCGTCATCGCACACGGGGCGGGCCGGGCCAGCACGCGCAGCAGCTGCACCACCCCCGCGTCCCCGGGGATGGCGGCGAGCGCGGCGCCGGTCGACCGCGCGGGCAGGACGTGCAGGCCGGGGATGACGTCCAGCAGACCGTCCACGACCACGTCCGACACGTCGGTGCCGTGGCCCCGCGCGAGTTCGCGCAGCAGGGCCCGCTCAGCAGCCGTGATCCTGACGGTCAGCATGACTTCTTCGCAGTCCATGGTCCCAGTTCCCGTCCAGAGCGTGAAGGTGTGCTCGTCCGTTGTCGGTCGTGTACCGGTCAGCCCGTGCCGATCATTACCTGCCCGTCAGTGGGCCCCCGCTATCGGCGCGATCAAGCCATAGTGGCCGTCGTAACGGCGGTAGAGCACCCGGCCGCGGCCGTCGCCGGGGTCGGTGTGGAAGACGAACGGCCAGCAGGTGAGCCAGAGTTGGCGGACCGCCTCGGCCGGCTCCAGCCGGGGCGCCGGGTGCGGGCTCTCGACCAGCGGCAGCCCCGGGCCGCCGAACCGGGCCGTGGAATGCGCCCGGACCAGCCGGAACCCCCCGTTGCCGGGCCTGCGGTGGACCAGGCTGTCCTGGCCGGTCAGCGCGTCCGAGAAGAGGTGGAAGCGGTAGTCCAGCGCCAGCATCTCGCGGACCGCCTGATCGGGCGTGCGGCAGGCCAGGCGTACGGACTTGCGCCGCACGATCCGCCGTTCGGCCGGCGGGCGCGCCGCGTACTGCGGCCGGTAGGAGCTCTCGAACGCCGAGGCGAGCCCTATGTCGCCCAGCTCGCGCAGTCGCACCGCGCGCCCCGCGAGCGTGCCGAGCGCCAGGTCGACCGCCTCGCGCACCTCCACCGCGGCCAGCTCCACCCGCACCCGGCCGGCGCCGTCGAGCTCCACCGACGCCTGTGCGACGGCGGGCCTGGTGACCGACCGGTCACGCGGGCGAGTGAGCCGCAGCCGGGCGGCGTGCGCGTCCGGTCCGAGGTCCGTGATCAGCGCCAGCGACCGCATCCGGGCGTACTCGGCGTCCTCGCGGGGCAGTTCGCCCCGGATCTCCACGCGGAGGTCGAGCGCGGGCCGGTTGCGCAGACGGGTCATCAGGGGGTCCTCCTCGGTTCTGCACCATGCTGGACCCCCGCACACCGTCCCGCCGAGGGCCGAAAGGCCCTGCCTGCCAGGCAGGACGGCCCCGGCGGGCCGCTCCACCGGCACACCCGCGGGGCGTCGCGGCCGGGTCCGCGGACCGCCTCCGCCGGCGCGCCCTCATCGGGACACGCCGCGCACACCTTGAGGACACTCCACCAATGGAGTGATCCATCCGGACACGGCGCAACGCTCGCGCGACCGGCGCGTTTCCTATGGCGTGCGCCCTCTGTCCGTGGCGCGCGCGGGGGTCTGCTTCAACAGGCCTCCGAATCCCGGCTGTCGCGGCGGCGGCTCCGGTGGTACCGCGGCGCCGGGTCGGTCGACCGGTCCGACTCCGGCCGGTCACGCCGGGCCGTCCCACCGGTCCGTCCCCCCGGTCCATCTGGTGAGAGGTGATGTCATGATCCTGACGAACGAGACCCACAGACCGTCCGCCCCGCCCAGAACCGCACCGGCGGAGAGCAGCCCGACCGTCCCCCCGCTCGCCCCCGGCGCCGTGCCGGGCCTGGGCCACGCCCCCGCCCTGCTGCGCGACCCGCTCGGCTTCCTCGGCTCGCTCTCCCAACACGGCGCGGTGGTCCGGATCCGGCTCGGACCGCGCACGGTCTGCGTGGTCACCGACGCGGGACTGGTCCACACCCTGCTGGTGGCACTCGCCCACGACTGCCCGCGCGGCGCCGTCCAGGACACCCTCAAGACCGCCTTCGGGGACGGCCTGCTGATGTCCGAGGGCCGCGCCCACCGCGACCGCCGCCGGATCATCCAGCCCTCGTTCGGCCCTGACCGGATGGCCGAGTACCTCGCCGTGATGCACCAGGTCACCGAGGAGCGGGCCCGGCGCTGGCGCCCCGGCCAGGTCCTCGACGTGGCCAAGGAGATGAACCACCTCGCGCTGGAGATCGTCACCCGCGCCCTGTTCGACGCCCGGCTCAGCGAGGACGCCACGCTCGCCTTCCACCGGGCCCTGCCCGACATGGTGAAGGGCCAGATCGTCCAGTCGCTCTACCCGCACCGGTCCCTCGCCCGGCTGCCGCTGCCGGTCAACCGGCGCTTCGACGCGGCGGTCCGGGTGCTCAACGAGGTCGTCGACCAGGCGGTCAACGGCACCGCGCCGAACGGCGGGTGCCCGCTGACCGGCACCGACGGCCGGCGCGGCGCCACCCTGCCCGCGGTGCTGCGCGCCGCCGTCGACCCCGCCACCGGGCGGCCGCTCACCGAGGCCGACGTCCGCTCCGAGGCGATCACCATGTTCGGCGCCGGCACCGAGACCGTCTCCACCACGCTCACCTGGCTGATCGACGAACTGGTCCGGCACCCCCGGGTCGAGGCGCGGGTACTGGCCGAACTCGACGAGCACCTGCCGGCCGGCACCGTCCCCACCCCGGAGGCGCTCGCCCGTCTCACCTACACCCGCGCGGTCACCCAGGAGGTCGTCCGGCTGCACGCGCCGAACGCGTTCCTGATGCGCACCGCGCGCGTGCCGGTCGAGCTGGGCCCCTACCTCGTGCCGGCCGGCACCGAGCTGCTCTACAGCCTCACCGCCGTGCACCGCGACCCCGCGCTCTACCCGGAGCCGCTGCGTTTCGACCCCGGCCGCTGGTACGGCGCCGGTCAGGCGCAGGGCCCTGCGGGCCCCGGCGGCGTCGCCCGGCAGGCGTTCCTGCCGTTCGGCGCCGGCAAGCACAAGTGCATCGGCGAGGCCTTCGCCTGGGCCGAGCTGACCGTGGCGACCGCCGCCATCCTGCGCCGCTGGCGCCCGACGGCCATCCCCGGCGTCCGGGCCCGCGAGGTCGTGTGGACCACCGTCCAGGCGCAGGGCCTGCGCGTGCGGCTCACTCCGCGCGGGGGCCGCGCCCCGCACGCCCCCGGCCCGCGCCGCACGCCGGCGGGCGGTCACGAGGACTCACCCGCCCAGTGCCTCCCGATCGTCCGGCCGCGGCAGTCCGACTCCGGCCAGTACGGCCAGCACCCGCCGTTCGCGCCGCACGGCCCGCGCGGACCACGCGGGCCCCGGCCGGGCGAGCCGTGCCCGGCGGGCGCCGCGGCTCCGGCAGGTCGCACCGGCCCGACCGGTCCCAGCGGTCCCACCGGTCCGAGCGGTCCCACCGGCTCCCCGGGCTCCCCCGGTCCCGCCGGTTCCGCCCTGCTCCCCGCCCAGTCCTCGCTCGCCAACCGCCGCTCCGCGACCACCACCACAACCGTGGAGGGCCCGTATCCGAGCGCCCTGGTGACCGCGGCACGCACCGCCGCCCCCCGGACCGGAGCCACCACCCGCGGCAGTACCGCCGAACCGCTCCGCGCCACGCGCCCGGCCGCCTACCCGGGGCCGCTCAGCACGATCGTCCCGGTCACCGACCTCGGTCCGGTCACCGTGCTGCGGCCGGTCACCGCGCTGCGGCCGCTGGGCACCGTCCCCCGGCCCGCGCCGCCGGTCCGCATCGAGGCGCTGTCCGCCCCCGCCGCTCCCCCCGCCGCCCTGCGCGCACCCGACGCGCTGCGCCCGCAGGGCGAACCGCGCACCGCCGGCGAGCTGCGCGCGGCCACCGCCCGGCACAGCGACTGGGCGCTGGCCCGCGGACTGCTCGCCCCGGAGGACCTCGCCCGCTACCACACCTACGCGCTGCCCGAGCTGATCGGCCACTCGTATCCCCGCGCCCACGGCACCGAGCTGGACCTGCTGGTCGACATCCTCGGCTGGTTCACCATCCTCGACGACCGCTTCGACGGCCCGCCCGGCCGCGACCCCGCCGAGGCCCGCGCCATCGTCGGGCCACTGCTCGCCGTCCTGGCCGGGCGGCCCGTCCCCCCGGGCACCTCCCAACCCCAACTGCTCGACGCCTGGCGGGAACTGTGGCAGCGGCAGACCGCCCCCATGCCGCCGGGCTGGCGCCGGCGCGCCGCCGCCGAATGGCGCTCCTGTCTGGAGACCTTCCTCGCCGAGACCGCCCACCGGGCCGCCCGCACCCAGCCCGACCTGGCCGAGACGGTGCGGCTGCGGCGCCATGCCAGCTGCCTCTACCCCTTCATGGACATACTGGAGCACGTCCACGGCGGCGAGGCACCGGCCGGCCTGCACGCCGACCCCGCCCTGCACCGCCTGCGCGCGAACACGGCCGACGCGGCGACGCTGATCAACGACCTCTACTCGGCGGACCGCGAGGAACGCCAGAACGTCGCGGCCTTCAACACCGTGCTCACCCTGCAACGGATCCGCGGCTGCACCCGCAGCCGGGCCGCCCGCGCGGTCGGGGCCCGGATCGACCGGCTGACGGCGGAGAGCGAGGTACTGCGCCGCAGCCTGCTGCTCCGGCATCCCGCGGGCCGCTGGTACCTCGACGGCACCCGGGAGCTGGTGGAGGGCGTCTACGCCTGGACCAGCACCAGCCTGCGCTACACCGGGGAGGACGTCCCGCTCTGACCCCGGCGGGCGGCCGTCGGGCCGCACCGGACCGGTCCCGGCCGTTCCCCGGCCGGGACCGGTGGCGTCAGTCGCACGTGTCGTTCCGCTCGTTCCGCTCGTTCCGCTCGTTCCGCGTCTGGTCCTGGTCCTGGTCCGCCCGGGCGATTCCGGTCGCTTCCGGTCACTTCCGGTCGCCGAGGGCGAACAGCAGCAGCACGAACCCCGCGAACAGGTGGGTGGCGAAGATGTAGATGCCGGCCCTGATCAGCATGGCCTTGCGCCGCGTCCGCTCCTCCCGGGTGGCCTCGGCCTCCCGGCCGCGCTCGCCGGTGTTCTCACTCATGGCCGGGCACTCCTTCGGTCGACGGGCCGGTCATCGGTCGCCCGCGGGCGCGGCACCCGCCTCCGGCGCCCGCAGCTCGGTGAGCAGGGTGCCCTGGTCGGTGATCAGTTCGGTCAGGATCCGCCGTGCGGCCCGCAGCAGGTCGGCGACATCGGGCGTGCTCAGCGCGTAGACGACGGTGTTGCCCTCGCGGGTCGCCGTGACCAGCTGGGTGCGGCGCAGCACCGCCAGCTGCTGGGAGAGGTTCGAGGGCTCGATCTCGATGGCGCCGAGCAGTTCGCGCACCGGTCGCGGCCCGTCCTGGAGCAGTTCCAGGACGCGGATGCGCACCGGGTGCCCGAGCGTGCGGAAGAACTCCGCCTTCGCCTGGTACAGCGGGACCGGCATCGTCCGTCACTCCCTGCGCGTCGCTGGATGGGCCCTGGATCGGCCTCTCGGCGGGAAGCATCATCCTTGCAGATGAAGATTTCTTCAAGTCGTCACGGTCAGCCGCCCGCGCCGCCTCCCCGTTACTCCCCGCTACTCCCCGAGGGAGAGCCGCCCCGGAGCCAGCAGCTCGGCGTCCGTGATCACCATGTCCATGAAAGCGAGCGCGTCCGCCCGCCGGACGAACGGGTTCGGGTAGGACGAGCGCCGCCGCCCGCCGTCACGGATCCGCAGGCACTCGTCGACGATCCGGTGCCACCGCTCGTCGAACACCGCCCGGGCGTACTCCCCGGCACCGCGCTTGGAGGCGATCCGCCCGGTGGCGAGCGTGTAGTGCAGGCGGCTCACCCCGAGCACCCCCCAGGCCGGCCCCCACGCGTTCAGGCAGGCCAGCCCCGGCCGCGAGGCCAGCCGGGAGGCGCGCCGCCACCACGGGCGCCAGTACTCCTCCAGGTTGCCGGCCGTCCAGCCGGCCAGTTCCTCCGGGTCGGTGTCGATCATCAGTTCCTGGGCGCGCGGCCCGCAGAGCGTCACCCCGTGCCGGGCCAGGGTGTGCCAGAGCACCGGGGTGCGGCCGGACCGCACCCGGTGCCGGACGGTCCCCCCGAGCACGTGCGGCCCCGGCGGCGCCTGGGCCGGCGAGCCCGCCAGCTCGTGCCAGGTGAGGTAGGGCCCGTCGAACACGGGGCGCGGATGGCGGACCGCGAGCCGGGCGTGCACGCGCTCCAGTCCGATGAGCTGCTCCGCCGTCACCGGGTCGGCGGTCACGGCCACGAAGTCGATGTCGCTCCGCGCCGGGTGGAAGTCGTCCAGGGCCGTCGAACCGACCACGTACAGGCCCTCGACCAGCCCGGGCGCGGCGGCGTCGACCAGGGCCAGGTAGGCGTCGGCGATCTCGTGTACGAGAGGGTGCGCAGTCACGGCAGAAAGCCTGCCATCCGGATGACCCTCCGTGTCCGCTCGTTTCCGCTACGGATCGGCGCGTGTTGATCGCCCGTGCACCCTCTTCGCACCACCCTCACTCCCTTTCGCGCCACCCCTGCGCCACCCTCGCCAACCTCCGCCACCCCGGCGGCCGGGAGTCAGGGGGTCGCCGACGAAGTGCGGAGGGCGTCGACGCGGTGGACGGCCTCGGTGAAGCCGGCGGCGTCGAGGCGGCCGCTGTCGAGGGCGGTGGCGAGGGCCTCGACGGCGGCGTCGCCCTGGTCGACGTCCCGGCCCGAACAGAGCACGAGGTCCATGCCGGCCTCGGCGGCGGCGACGGCGCGGTCGCCCGCGTCGCCGAAGCCGGCGAGGGCGCCGGCTTCGAGGGCGTCGGTGACGGTCACCCCGCGGAAGCCCAGGCGGTCGCGCAACTCGCCCTGGACGACGGCGCGGGAGAGACCCGCCGGGCGGTAGGCGTCGAGGGCCGGGTAGACCGCCCAGGAGGCCATCACCAGCCGGACCCCGGCGGCGATCGCGGCGCGGTACGGCTCCTCGCCGCGGGCCCGGAGTTCGTCGAGGGGAACGGGGAGGACGACGGCGCTCGCGTCGGTGTTCGCCTCGTGGACGGCGGAGCCGAGGCCCGGGAAGTGCTTGGCCGTGGCGGCCACGCCGAGCTTCTGCTGGGCGACCAGGAAGGCGGAACCCAACTCGGCCACCACCTCCGGCCTCGGGCTGTACGAGCGCTCGAAGTGGTCGATGAAGTTGTCGGGCGTGTCGAAGACGTCGAGCACGGGCGCGAGGTTGACGTTGAGCCCCGCGTCGCTCAGGGTGCGGGCCGCTCCGGCGCCGGCTTCGGCGGCCGCCCCGGCGGGGTCGGCGGCCAGACCGGTCTGCTTGGCCGAGAGCTCCGGGGCACCGGGCAGCCGGCGGACCTTGCCGCCCTCCTGGTCGGTCATCAGCAGGAGCGGCGCACCGGTCGGCGCCTCGGCCGCGGCCCGGGTCAACTGGTCGACGGCCGCCCGGAGGCCGGCCGCCGTGGGGGCGTTCTCCTTGAAGAAGATGACGCCGGCGGCGCGGCCCGCCCGGATGGTGTCGAGCAGTTCGGGCGGCGGGGTGGGGCCGGGGTAGGAGTAGATCACGCGGCGGCCGGCGAGCTGTCGCGAATCGGTGCTGGACACGGGGGTAGTCCTCTCCGTGGGGGTGGGCCGGGTCGGGACCGTCGCCGCGGGTTCGGTCCGCGCTTCGGCGGGGTTCGGCGGCCGGGCCCCGGCTTCCGCGCCCCCGGCGCCCTCGACGCCTTCCGCGCCGGACAGGGCGAGCGGGGCCGGCGGCGCGGACGGGGCGGACGGGGCCAGGGCGGAGAGCAGCAGGACGAGGAGCGCGACGCGGATCGTTCGGCGGGGTATCGGCATCCGGGCCTCCCATGGTCGGTCGGGTCCGGGCACCCGGCCCCGGGACGGCGGGCGGGCGCGGCATGACACCAGCAGCCTCACCCCGGGAGCGGTCGTCGCGCCTCCCGGAGCAGCCGTCCGAGGACGGCGACGCCCTCCTCGATCTCGCCGGGCACGCCCGCCGCGTAGCCGAGCACCAGCCCGGGCGGGTGCGGCAGCCGGGCGTGCCAGGACAGCGGCTGCACCTTGACCCCGTGGGCCAGGGCGGCCGCGGCGAACTCGGTGTCCGTGCAGTTCAGGCCGCCGGGGAAGGTGACCATCAGATGCAGCCCGGCCGCCGCGCCGTGGACCACGGCGCCGGGCAGATGGGCCCCGACGGCGGCGGTCATCGCGTCGCGGCGGCGCCGGTGGCGCGGGCGCAGCAGCCTCAGGTGGCGTTCCAGCGCACCGGAGTCCATCAGCCGGGCGAGGACGAGTTGCGGCAGCACGGCGTTGCCGAGGTCGCTGAGCCGTTTGGCGTCGACCAGGAGGTCGCGGTAGCGGGCTGGGGCGAGCATCCAGCCGGTGCGCAGGGCGGGGGCGAGGAGCTTGGAGACGCTGCCGAGGTGGAGGACCTGTTCGGGGAGGACGCCGCGCAGCGCGGGCACCGGCGGGCGGTCGTAGCGGTGTTCGGAGTCGTAGTCGTCCTCGATGACGAGCCCGCCGTCGGCCGCCCACTGGAGCAGTTCGCGCCGCCGGGCGCCGCCGAGGACGACACCGGTCGGGAACTGGTGGGCGGGTGTGAGCAGGACGGCGCGGGCTCCGGTGGCGCGCAGCGCGTCGACCCGGATGCCCTCGGCGTCGACGGGGACGGGCGGGGTGTCGGTGATCCGGTGGCCGAGGTGCTGGCGGGTGCCGAGGGAGCCCGGGTCCTCCACGGCGACGGCGTCGAGGCCGACCGCGCGGAGCACCTCGCCGGCCAGCGCGAGCGCCTGGGCGGCCCCGGCCACGATCAGGACGTCCTCGGGGTCGGCGCGGATGCCGCGGTTGCGGCCGAGCCAGTCGGCGACGGCGCGGCGCAGGGCTGGGGTACCGCGCGGGTCGCCGTAGCCGAAGTCCTGGGCGCCGAGGTCGTGGAGGACGGCGCGTTCGGCGCGCAGCCAGGCGGCGCGGGGGAAGGCCGCGAGGTCGGGGACGCCGGGCGAGAGGTCGATCCGGGCGGGGGCGGCGCGCAGGGTCTCGAAGCTGGCCGGGACGGGCGCCTCGTCGAACGGCGAGCCCGGGCGGGGCACGGCTGCGCGGGTGGTGGCGGGGGCGTGCGGGCGCGGGCGGGTGCGCCGCCCGTTCGGCGGGTGCGCCGGCGACGCCAGGCGGGCCGTGGACCCCGGGGGTGCCGGGCGTGCCGAGTGTGCCGGGGACGGCGGGGGTGCCGGGCTTTGGGCGAACGGGTCGACCACCACGGTGCCGCCCCTGCCCCGGCCGGCGATCCGGCCCTCCTCGGTGAGACGGCGGTAGGCGTCGGTGACCACCCCGCGGGAGACCCGCAGGTCGGCGGCGAGCAGCCGGGTGGCGGGCAGGCGGCTGCCGACCGGGAGCCGGCCGTCGGCGATGGCCTGCCGGAGCCGGCGGGCCAGCCAGGCGGCGAGCCCGCCGACGGGGGCCTCGCTGGGGTCGAGCTGGAGGAAGTCGGCTCCGGCGGTTTTGGACCTGTCCTCCGGGCTGCCATTGGACCTGTGCACCGGTCCATTGTGCCGAGAGGGTAGGCGCATGACCACAAGCACCCCGCAGCACTCCGCAGTCCGTCCCGAACCGGCCGTCGGCAGCGGCCCCGGCTACGTCCACGGCTACTCCCCCGCCGAGGCCCGGCGCCTCGGCGACCAGGCCGACACCCTGGCCGGCCTGCTCCACGCCGACACCGCCTACCCGCCCGGCAGCCGGGTCCTGGAGGCCGGGTGCGGCGTCGGCGCGCAGACGGTGCACCTGCTGGACTCCAGCCCCGGGGCGCTGCTGACGGCGGCCGACGTCTCGGCGGACTCGCTCGCGAAGGCGCGGGCCCGGGTGGCCGCGCACGCGCCCGGCGCGAACGTCCGGTGGCACCACGGCGACCTGCACCGGCTGCCGTTCGCCGACGACTCGTTCGACCACGTCTTCGTCTGCTTCGTGCTGGAGCACCTCGCGGACCCGGCCGCGGCCCTGGCCGCGCTGCGCCGGGTGCTGCGCCCCGGCGGCACGCTGACCGTGATCGAGGGCGACCACGGCACGGCGTGCTTCCACCCGCGCGGCGAGGCGGCGCAGCGGGTCGTCGAGCACCTGGCCCGGCTCCAGGCGGACGCCGGCGGCGACGCCCTCATCGGACGGCGGCTGTACCCGCTGCTCGCGGACGCCGGCTTCCGGGACGTCGCGGTGAGCCTGCGCACGATGTCCGCGGACGGCGCCCGGCCCGCGCTCGTCGAGAACTTCACCCGGCGCACCTTCATCGCGATGGTCGAGGCGGTGCGGGCCGACGCTGTCGCGGCCGGCCTCACCACGCCGGAGGCGTTCGACCGGGGCGTGGCCGAGCTGCGACGTGCCGCGGAGCCGGGCGGGACGTTCCACTACACCTTCTCCAAGGCGGTCGCGGTCAACCCCTGAGCGGCCGGGCCCCTTCGACCCGGCTCCCGTCGCCGCGGCTACTCCGGGTCGTCCCCGAGGGTGCCGAGCACGACGCGCAGGGCGTCGATGAACGCGGCGGTCTGCGGCTTGTCCAGGTCGGCGAGGATGCGGCGCTCGGTGGCGAGGTGGTCGGGCAGGGCGCGGTCCATCAGGGCGTACCCCTCCTCGGTCAGGGCGACGTCGCGGCTGCGGCCGTCGGAGCCGCTGGGGGTGCGGGTGACCAGGCCGCGCGCCTCCAGCCGGTCGAGGCGCTGGCTGATCGCCCCGGAGGTGACCATCGCCGACCGCATCAGGCCGGTCGGGGTGAGCCGGTAGGGCGGGCCGCTGCGGCGGAGGGTGGCGAGCACGTCGAAGGAGGCGAAGTCGAGGTCGTGCCGGGCGAAGGTCTCCTTCAGCTCGGCGTCGACCAGCCGGCTCAGCCGCTTGAGGCGGCCGATCACCTCCATGGGGGAGACATCGAGGTCCGGACGCTCCGCGCCCCACTGCCGGACCACCCGGTCCACATGATCTTCGCGTTCTGCCATGCCCTCCAGCCTAAACGATTCCTTAGCGGTGAGATACCTCACAGCATCCGCACCCCGACCCCCTGTCCAGATTCCTTAGCGCTGAGATACATTGGCTTAGTGCTAAGGAATCGACTCGCCATCGTGCTGCTCACCGCCCTCGCCCCCGCCATCTGGGGCTCCACCTACCTCGTCACCACCGAGCTGCTGCCGCCCGGGCGGCCACTGCTCGCCGGAGTGCTCCGCGCCCTGCCCGCCGGACTGCTCCTGATCGCCCTCACCCGGCGCCTGCCGAAGGGCGACTGGTGGTGGCGCTCACTCGTCCTCGGCGCGCTGAACATCGGCGCCTTCTTCGCCCTCCTGTTCGTCGCCGCCTACCGCCTGCCCGGCGGGGTCGCCGCCACCGTCGGCGCCGTCCAGCCGCTGATCGCTGCCGGCCTCTCGGCCGCACTCCTGGGCGACCGCCTCTCCCGGCGCACCCTCCTCTCCGGCATCGCCGGCGTGGCCGGCGTCAGCCTGCTGGTCCTGCGCGCCGGCGCCCAGCTGGACGCGCTCGGCGTCCTGGCCGCGCTCGGCGGCGCGGTGGTGATGGCCACCGGCGTCGTCCTCTCCAAGCGCTGGACCTCGCCGGCCCCACTGCTCGCCACCACCGGCTGGCAGCTCACCGCGGGCGGTCTGCTGCTGCTCCCGGTCACCCTGCTGGTCGAGGGCCCGCCGCCGTCCCACCTCACCGGCGCCAACCTGCTCGGCTACGGCTACCTGAGCCTGATCGGCGCGGCCGTCGCCTACGCACTCTGGTTCCGCGGCATCCGCGCCCTGCCGCCCACCTCCGTCACCTTCCTCGGCCTGCTCAGCCCCGTGGTCGCCACCGCGCTCGGCTGGCTCGCCCTCGGCCAGGACCTCTCCCCCGTCCAGGCGATCGGCGCGCTGATCGTGCTCGGCTCGCTCGTCGCCGCGCAGACCCAGCGGCCGCGCACGCCGTCGAAGGTCGTCGCCGGGGCACCCGGGGCCGCTCCCTCCGACGGCGCGGCCGCCGACCGCACCGACTCCGGCACCGACACCGACGCCCGCGTGCGCCAGGCCGTCTGACCCCTCCCTCCCTCCCCTGATCCAGCTCCAGGAGAACCCCTCATGCGCATCACCGTGTTCGGTGCGAGCGGCAACGTCGGCAGCCGGGTCGTCGCCGAGGCGGCCGCCCGCGGCCACCGGGTCACCGCCGTCCTGCGCGACCCCTCCCGCCCGCACCGGCTGCCGCCGACCGTCGGGACCGCCACCGGTGACGCCCGCGACCCCGCCGACGTCCGCCGCCTCGCCGCCGGCCAGGACCTGCTGGTCACGGCCACCCGCCCGGCCCCCGGCCACGAGGACGAACTGGCCACCGCGACCAAGGGCCTGCTGGCCGGGCTGGCCGGAACCGGCGTGCGGCTGCTGGTCGTCGGCGGCGCCGGCAGCCTCGCCCTGCCCGGCGGCAACGGCGGCACCCTGGTGGACGCCCCGGACTTCCCCGCCGCACTGCGCCCGATCGCCGACGCCTGCGGCGAGCAGCTCGCCCTCTGCCGCGCGGACGCCGAGGTCGACTGGACCTACCTCAGCCCGGCCGCACAGCTCGAACCGGGCGAACGGACCGGCCGCTACCGGGTGGGCCGCGACGAGCTCCTGGTCGGCCCGGACGGCGTCTCGGCCATCTCGACGGAGGACCTCGCCGTGGCCCTCCTCGACGAGGCCGAGCGCCCCGCCCACCGCCGCGTCCGCTTCACCGTCGCGCACTGACCACCGCGCGCCGACCGTCCGACGACCTGGGCAACCCCGCCGCCCCCCGAGGGGGAAGCTGAACCTGACCTCCCGTCAAGGGTGGTCCAGGCACCAGGAAGAAGACGGGTGCGGACTGGATCGACCACGACCGGTTCCGGCGGCCAGGATCTACGGCATGACCACACGAACCGTCATCCGCACCCGGCGCCGCTCCCGGCTCTCCGCCCCCGGCAGGCGCACGGCAGGCCTGCTCACCGTCCTCACCCTCGCCCGGACGGCGGTCCCGGCGGGCGCCGTCGGGACGCCCGCCGGACGGGCCGCCCCCGCGGTCCCCGCCCGTTACGCCCACCAGCGACTCGACTGGCAGCCCTGCGCGGAGCGGGCCGGGCTCCCGTGCGCGACCACGGCCGTGCCCCGGGACTGGCACCACCCCGGGCGGGGGCCCGACCTCGCGGTCGCGGTCTCCCGGCACCGGGCGAGCGACCCCGGCCGGCGGATCGGCACCCTGTTCACGGCCGCCGGCGGCCCCGGCGGCAAGGGGCTGGAACGCCCGGCGGACTCCGTCTGGAACGCGCCCGCGCTCGGCGCCGCCTACGACGTCGTGGGCTTCGACCAGCGCGGCGTCGGGCGCAGCACCCGGGCCGTCTACCGGACGCCGGAGGAGTTCCGGGCGTTCTTCGCCGGGGACTTCCGCGACGACACGCCGGCCGACCGGGCCCGGGTGACCGCCGCCTCGCGCGGCCTGGCCGCCGACTGCGAGCGGCGCAGCGACGGTCTGCTGCCCCACCTGACGACCGAGCAGACCGCCCGGGACCTCGACCTGCTGCGGGCGCTGCTCGGCGAGCGCCGCATCAGCTACTACGGGCCGTCCTACGCCACCATGATCGGCTCGTACTACGCGACGCTGTTCCCGCAGCGGGTGGAGCGGATGGCGCTGGACGGCAACACCGGCTTCGACGGCACCCGGGAGCGGTTCCAGTCGCGGCTGCCGATGAGTTTCCAGCGGCGCTTCGAGGCGGACTTCCTGCCGTGGCCGGCCGCCCGGGAGCAGGTCTACCACTACGGCCCGACGGTCGCCGAGGCGAAGGCCCGCCGGGAGGCCCTGCGCGAGCACCCGGTCGTGGACGGCGCGCTCACCGTCGGGCCCAACCAGTTCGACAACGGCGCGATCCAGGCCGTCCACCGGGCGGACAACGGCTTCACCCGGCCGGCCGGGGCGCTGGACGCGCTCGACGACTGGCCCGACGCCCGGGCCGACGCCCGGGAGGTCTTCGGCAACTACCTCGACCCGGAGTTCCTCGCCGAGTACTTCGCGGTCATCTGCACCGACACCCCCGTGGACGCGCGGCCGGTCCGTCTGGGCGGACCGGGGCGCCGAGAACGCGGCACGCCGGCCGCTGGCCGGGGCCCGCGTGCTCGCCTTCCCGGCGGTCTGCGCCTCCTGGCCGGCTCCCACGGCGCCCCGGGTGCGGGTCGCGGGTGCGGGCCTGCCGCCCACGCTGATGCTCAACTCGGTGCACGACCCCGCGACGCCCATCGAGGCCGCGCGCTCCGCGCACCGGGCGCTGCGCGGCTCGCGCCTGGTGAGGGCCACCGGGAACGGCGACCACGGCCAGTACCCCGGGCCCGACCCGTGCGTGCGCTCCACCGTGGAGTCCTGCCTGCTCGCCGGGGCGGTGCCGACCGGCGACCTCACCTGCCCGTCGCCGGAGGCCGGATGAGCGGGCGTGACGCGGCCGGCGCTTGGCGGGGTCCTCCCCCCGGAGGACCCCGCCGCGAGCGGCCCGGCCCGGCGGTCGGGCGACCGTCGGGGTCAGGGTCAGGGGCGGTCCAGGGTGATGGAGTTGATCGGCGTCAGGTCGGCGTAGACGCCGGTCTGGGCCGCCAGGTCCTCGCCGCAGCCGGTGCCGTTGTAGCCGGTGCACAGGCGGGCGTGCGCGCCGCCGGACTGGTTGTTGAGCACCCAGTGCCAGCCGTTCTGGTTGCGGAGGTTGTGGGCGCCGTAGCTGTAGAAGATGTCGGTGGGCGGCCGACTGGTGTCGGCGTCCTGCGGGTAGATGCAGACCGCCCCGTACGGGCAGCCGTCCCAGGGGCCGTCGGCGGCCTGGGCGCCGGAGGTCCCCATCGTGGTGGCGCCGGCGGCCGCGAGGGCGAGCGCGGCGACGGTGTGCAGGATCTTGCGCATGGTGGTTCTCCCTCAGGTGCTGGTCCGGACCGTGTTCGGCCGGTGTTCAGCAGCGTAGGAAGGGTCCGTGCGCAGCGGTCCCTGACGGATGACAGGGGGCCGGGGCGGGGGGACTCCGGACCGGGGCCCGGCCGCGGGTCAGCGCTGCGCGGCGAAGGTGTCGCAGCGGGCCGGGTCCCCGCTGCGGTAGCCGGTGGTGAACCAGGCCTTGCGCTGGTCGGAGGAGCCGTGGGTCCAGGTGTCGGGGTCGATCCGGCCGGTGGCCTGCTTCTGGATCCGGTCGTCGCCGACGGCCGCCGCGGCGTCCAGGCCCTGGGCGATGTCCTGCTCGGTGAGGGTGCTGATCAGCGGCCGTCCGGTGGAGGCCTGCGGGGTGGTGGTGGCGTGGTGGGCCCAGACCCCGGCGTAGCAGTCGGCCTGGAGCTCAAGCTTCACCGAGGCGCTGTCCCGGCCCTGCCGGTCCTGTCCGACCTTCTGCATGGTGCCGGTCAGGTTCTGGATGTGGTGGCCGTACTCGTGGGCGACGACGTAGGACTCGGCGAACGGGCCGCCGGTGGCGCCGAAGCGGGTGGACAGCTGGTCGAAGAAGCCGAGGTCGAAGTAGGCCCGCCGGTCGCCGGGGCAGTAGAACGGGCCGACGGCGGAGCTCGCCGCGCCGCAGGCGGTGGAGACCCGGCCGGTGAACAGGACCGTCTCGGCGGGCCGGTAGGCGACCCCGGACCGGGGCAGTTGGCCGCCCCAGTACTCCTGGAGGCTGTTGGTGACGGCGACGATCCGGCAGTCCTGGCGGCGGTTGGCGTCGGCGCCGGTCCGGCAGACCTGCTGGACCTCCCCCGCGGTGGTGGTGGTCCCGCCGGACCCGGCGTTCGACCCGCCGCCGTCGGAGAGCCCGAGGACGCTCGGGTCGACGCCGAAGAGCACCGCGATCAGGACGGCGATCAGACCGGCCGCGCCACCGCCGACGGCGACCTTCCCGCCGGGGATGCGGCGCCGGTCGTCCACCTGCGAGGTGTCGAGGTCGCCCTGGTCGTCGAACTGCATGCGTCCGTCCCTTGTGGTGCTGCCGGCGCCCGTGCGGCGCCGGGCGGCCAGGCCCGGCCGCCCGGCCACGGTAGCCGCTCCGCGCGCCGGCTCCGGCGAAGGACGCGCAGGTCAGAGGGGGTATTCCGGGGATGCATCAAGTTCCGTGACCGGGGGTCGCGGGCTCGTCACTCCGCGCCTGGCCGACCGGGAACGCTTCGGCCCGGCGTCGCACCTCCCCCGGGAGGCCGGGCGCTGGGGCCGTCATCACCGCCGGGGCCGTCATCACCCGGCGCAGGGCGCCGGCGAGCCGGGCCGCCTGCGCGGGCCGGACCGGGCCGGGGCGCGCCGTCCACACGGCCGCGGCGCGGCCGAGCACCGCGGAGAGCAGGTCGCCCGGGTGGAGGTCGCCTTCGCCGGGCGGGTCTTGGCAGAGCAGCTCGACGGCACGTGGGAGGAGGTGGGAAGTCCGATGTCCTGGCCGATGAGCAGCCGAAGGTCCTCGACGCCGAGTTCGGCGACCGGGCGGCGGCGCAGCGCGTGGGCGGTCGCGGCCGGCCGGGCGGCGTCCGCCCCCGGTTCGGGCCACCGGGTGCCTTCGAGGTCCTCCAGCGATCCGGGTACCACCGGACCGCCGCCGCGAGACCCGGCGGTGCGAGACCCGCCGCCACGGGCTCGGCCGCCGCGAGGCCCGGCCGGGCGGGTGCGACGGCTCACCGCACTGCCACGCCCTCGGCCGGTCCGGCGTCGAGCTGCTGCCGCCCGACCACCCGGAGCAGTTCGAGGCGCTCGGCGCTCACGGTGCCGGGCGGCGCGGTGTGGACCAGGAGCAACTGGTCCTCGCCCGCGGCGGCCAGCACCTCGCAGTCGAGGTCGAGCCGGCCGACCACCGGGTGCAGGACGGTCTTGCGGTCGCTGCGCCGGACGGCCACGTCGTGCCGCGCCCAGTGGCCGGCGAACTCCTCGCCGGTGGCGAGCAGGCGTGCCAGCAGCCGGCCCAGCCGCGCGTCCCCCGGGCGGGCCGCGTGGGCGGCGCGCAGATGGGCGACGTACGCGCGGGCCGCCTCCTCGTGCTGCTCGGCGGGCAGAAGCGCCCGGCAGGCGGGCTCGGTGAACCAGCGCAGCACCACGTTGCGCCGCTCCGGCGGCCACTGCTCGACGTCGCCGAACAGCGCCGCGGCCATCGGGTTCTGGGCGAGCACGTCGCCGATGTCCGACACCACCTGGGCCGGGGTGTCGTGCAGCCGGTCCAGGATCAGCAGCAGGCCGGGCCGGACATGGGTGAGCGGGGTGTGCCGGCGCGGCGGCCGGTGGCCGGCGAGGTGGAAGAGGTGGTCGCGCTCGTCCTCGGTCAGCCGCAGGGCCCGGGCGAGGGCGGCGACCAGCTGCGCCGAGGGCTGCGGGCCTCGGCGCTGCTCCAGTCGCGCGTAGTAGTCCACCGAGAGCCCGGCGAGCTGGGCCACCTCCTCCCGGCGCAGTCCTGGCGTGCGGCGGCGCGCACCGGGCGGCAGACCGACGTCGGCGGGGGTGAGCCCGGCGCGACGGCGGGTCAGGAAGTCGGCGAGGGCGGGTCGGTCGATCACCGGCCCATCCTCCGTCCCACGCGGGCCGTTCAACCAGGGACTGCCGGTCCCTGGTTGAGGAGGTCCCTGCCACGGCCGCCGCCGCTGCGCCACCGTGGTCACGGGGAGGGCGACGCCGGACGCGCCGGCGCTGGACTGCCGCTCTCCCCGCCCATGAGCGACCACCTCCACGAGGAGTGATGAGCGATGACGACGTTCCTGGTGACGGGCTCGACCGGCAGGGTCGGCCGACGGTTCGTACCGCGGCTGGCCCGGTGGGCCGGGCGGGGCGCGGTACGGGTGCTGGTGCGGCAGGAGGCGCAGGCGGAGGCGGCCACCGCCCTCGGCCTCCAGGCCGTCGTCGGCGACCTGCGGGACCAGGCCGCCCGGGCGCGGGCACTGGAGGGTGCCTCCGTGGTGGTGCACGCGGCCGCCGGCCGGCGGGGGGCTCCGGACGAGGAGGCCTTCGAGGTCAACCGGGACGCCACCGTCGCCCTCGGTCGTGAGGCCGCCGGGGCCGGGGTCCGGCGCTTCGTGCACACCAGCACCAACCTGGTGTACCCGCGCCGGCTCGGCCGGCCGGCCGTGGAGGACGACCCGCTGGACCCGTCCCCGCTCTGGGGCGCCTACGGTGCCTCCAAGGCGGCCGGGGAGCGCGGGCTCCGCGAGCTGGGCGACCGGCTGCCGCTGGTCGTGGTCCGGCCCGCCTTCGTCTACGGCGACGGCGACCCGCACCTCGCGGACTCGCTGTTCTGGGCCGGCCGCTGGCCCTCGCACCAGCGACTGCCCGTCGTCCACCACGCCGACGTGGCGCGGGCGCTGTGGGCCGCGGCGGTGACACCGGGCGTGGAAGGACGCGCCTACAACGTCGCGGACGACGCCCCGGTGACCGCCTGGGACCTCCACGAGATCAACGAGGTGCCCCGCCCGGAAGCCTGGAACACCGCCCCCGGCGAGGTGCCGGACGCCCACGCGGTGGTCGCGCCGGAGGGCGTGGGGCCCGCCGACCCGTGGGAGGGCCAGGTCTCCACCGCCGCGATCCGCCGCGAGCTGGGCTGGCGCCCGCTCTACCCGTCGGTGTGGACGGCCCGCGACGCGGGCGCGCTGTAGGGGCCGGGCCCGACCGGGTGGCTACGGTGGCGGCATGATCACTCATCTGGTCCCCACCTGGGAGGTCTCGGCGAGCCGGGGCGTCGAGACCGCCTGGATCGAACTCGGCGACGGCACGCTGCGCGCCCGCGGGCGGGTGGCCGGCCTGGTGCCCGCGCCCTACTGGCTCGACTACCAGCTCGACACCGGGCCCGCCTGGGCCACCCGGCGGCTCGCCGTCCGCGCCGCTTCGGCGGAGGGCACCCGGGAGCTGGAGCTGCTGAACGACGACGGCCGGTGGACCGTCGACGGGCGCCACCGGCCCGAGCTGGACGGGGCGCTCGACTGCGACCTCGGGCTCTCCCCGCTGACCAACACCATGCCGGTGCTGCGCCACCGGCTCCACCGGGAACCGGGGCGGCACGACTTCCTGATGGCGTGGGTCCGGGTGCCCGACCTGACGGTGCACCCTTCCCACCAGACGTACACCCACCTGGGACCGGCCGGAGGCGACGGCGACGCCACCGGCGCTGCGGCGGCAACCGTCCGGTACGAGTCCGGGGACTTCCGCAGCGACCTGCTGTTCGACCGGTACGGCCTGGTCCTCGACTACCCCGACCTGGCACGCCGCCACGGCTGAGCCCCCGGCCGCCGGACACACCTCCCGGTGCATCCGGCGGCCGACGGCCCCGCCGCGTCCCCGCTAGCGGGCGGCGGCCCCCGGCGCCGGGGCGTACCCGGCCGGGCGGGTGGTGAAGGTGCCCCGGCCCTGGGTGCGGCTGCGCAGCGCGGTCGCGTAGCCGAACAGCTCGGCGAGCGGCACGACCGCCGTCACCACCGCCGTCCCGCCACGCGGGTCCGAGCCCCGGACGCGGCCCCGGCGGGCCGCGAGGTCGCCGAGGACACCGCCCACCGCCTCCTGCGGCACCGTCACCGTCACCTCGGCGACCGGTTCCAGGAGCACCGTCCGGCAGGACCGCAGCGCCTCGCGCAGCGCCAGCCGCCCCGCGGTGCGGAAGGCGAGCTCCGAGGAGTCCTCGGGATGGGTGACCCCGTCGGTCAGGACGACCCGCAGGCCGGTGACCGGGTGGCCGCCCAGCGGGCCCTCGGCGAGCGCGTCCCGGCAGCCGGCCTCGACCGCCTGGACGTACTCCTTGGGCACCCGCCCACCGGTGACGGTGGACGCGAACGCGAATCCGCCTCCGTCCTCCCCCGCAGCCGGGCCGACCAGCGGCTCCACGTCGATCACCACGTGGGCGAACCGGCCGGCGCCGCCGTCCTGTTTGACGTGCCGGTGGACATGTCCGGTGACCCCGCGCTCCACCGTCTCCCGGTGGGCGACCTGCGGACGGCCGACGGCCACCTCGATCCCGTGCGCCCGGCGGATCTGCTCCACCGCCACCTCCAGGTGCAGTTCGCCCAGCCCGGACAGCACCCGCTGCCCGGTCTCCGGATCGGTGCGGACGACCAGCGACGGGTCCTCCTCGGCGAGCCGGGCGAGCGCGACGGCCAGCCGGTCGGTGTCGACCGAGCGCCGCGCCTCGACGGCCACCGTCACCACCGGCACCGCGGCGACGGCCGGCTCCAGGAGCAGCGGTGCGCCGGGCGCGCAGAGCGTCGTGCCGGTGCGCGCGGCCTTGAGACCGACCACCGCGACGATGTCACCGGCGACGGCCGCGTCCGCTTCGAGGTGGTGGGCGGCGACCTGCATGATCCGGGCGATCCGTTCGGTGCGGCCGGTCCCGGCGTCCAGCACGGTGTCCCCCTTGCGCAGTGTGCCCGAGTACAGGCGCAGACAGGTGAGCCGGCCGGAGGCGCTGACGTTCACCTTGAACACCAGTGCGGCGAGCGGCCCGTCGGGATCGGCGGCCCGCTCCGCCTCCCCGGCGTCCGTCCTGCCGCGCACCGCCGGAACGTCCAGCGGCGAGGGCAGGTAGGCGGTGACGGCGTCCAGCAGCGGCTCGATCCCGCGGTTGCGGTAGGCCGAGCCGCACAGCACCACCACGGCCTCGCCGCCGAGGGTGAGGTCGCGCAGCGCGGCGGCCAGGGTCGCGGTGGAGAGCGCCGAGTGCTCGACGTACTCCTCCAGGGCGGCCGGGTGGAGCCCGGCCACCGCCTCGTCCAGCAGCGCGCGCCGCCGCTCGGCCTCGGCCCGCAGCACGTCGGGCACCGGGCCCTCCCGCAGGTCGTCCCCGTCGGGTCCGTCGTCCCAGGCCATGGCACGCATCGTCAGCAGGTCGACCACGCCGGTGAAGCCGCCCTCCCGCCCGATCGGCAGCTGAACGGCCAGCGGAGCCGGGTGCAGCCGCTCACGGATCGAGGCGACGGCCGCGTCCAGGTCGGCGCCGGCCCGGTCCAGCTTGTTGACGAAGGCGATCCTCGGCACGCCGTGCCGGTCGGCCTGGCGCCAGACGCTCTCGCTCTGCGGCTCCACGCCCGCGACGGCGTCGAACACCGCGACCGCCCCGTCCAGCACCCGCAGCGAGCGCTCGACCTCGTCGGCGAAGTCGACATGGCCGGGGGTGTCGACGAGGTTGATCCGGTGATCGCCCCAGACGCAGCTGACCGCCGCCGCGGAGATGGTGATGCCGCGCTCGCGCTCCTGCGGGTGGCAGTCGGTGACGGTGGTGCCGTCGTGCACCTCGCCACGCCGGTGGGTCTCGCCGGTCAGGTAGAGGATCCGCTCGGTGACGGTGGTCTTGCCCGCGTCCACGTGGGCGAGGATGCCCAGGTTGCGGACGGCGGCGATGCCGGCGGTCCCGGTGGTGGTACGGATGTCGGTGCTGCGCATGGCCCGGTGCCTTTCGAAGCTCTCGGGAGAAGAAGGGCAGCGCGATTGCGGCGACGACGGCGCCCGGCGCTTCCCGGTCCCGCGTCAGGTCGTCGCACGCCCCCGGTGCCGGCCGCGCAGCGGGCACCGGAAGGACGAGGACACCAGGATCACCTCGAACCGGGACGAGGGAACGACGGCAGCGCTGCGGTGACGCACGACCGACCCTCCCTCGACTCATCACGGCACGCACCGCCCCGAGCCCGCGGGCGGCACGCCTCTGGACGCCGAGTGTAGGAACCGCCCCGCCCCGGGGCACCCGGTTTTCCCCGTCCCCCGCCCCCCGTCCCCCGTCAGCCGTCAGCCGTCAGCCGCGACGGCCGAGGGCCTTGGCCCGGGAGTGCGACCACCCCGCCAGCAGGACGCCTGCGACCAGCGCCAGCAGATGGCCGGCCAACGCGGCTGCGAAGCCGCCGGGGAGCCGGCCGAGCAGGCCGGTGTCGCCGTGGTCCAGCAGGAGACGGATGGTCCCCTGGGCGCCGAGCACGGTCAGCGCCGCACCGGCGATCTGCAGGATGTCGTACTTCACGGACGCCTCCCGGGTGGAGTGATCGAGTCCCGCCGCCGGTTGCCATGCAACTGCATTGGGGTTTCCATGCGGTTGCACTGTAATAGCATGGGGCGGCGGAAGCAATGCGATCGCATGGCCATCCACCGCCGGGAGGAGACGGACGATGCCGAAGCTCGTGGACCACGAGGAACGCCGCGCCCGGCTCGTGGAAGCGGTCTGGGCCCTGGCCGCCCGCAGCGGACTGGAGGGCGTGACGCTGCGCAAGGTCGCCGCCGAGGCCGGGGTGTCGATGGGCCAGGTCCAGCACTACTACCCCGTGATGGACCGGCTGCTCCGCGACGCCCTGGAGCGGGCGGTCCTGGAGACCAACCGCGCGATCGAACGCCGGATCGAGGCCGCCGGCGACCACCGACCGGCCACTCTCCTGCGGACCTGCCTGCACGCCCTGATCGACACGGACGCCGAGGGCACCCGGCTGATCCGCTTCGCGGTCGCCGTCCTCGGCCGTGCGATGTCCGACCCGGCAACGGCAACCGTCCTCGGCCCGGGCAGCGAGGAACTCCTCTCCTTCACCGCCTACCTGATCACCGGCGCCCGCCACGCACGCGACGGCGGCGAGGGCCCGCCCGAGCCCGCGGACCTGGTCGAGGCGGACATCTGCTGGACCCTGGCCACCGGCCTCGCCGTGGACACCGCGATCGGCCTGCGCACCCCCGAGGCCGCCCGGGCCGTGCTCGACCACCACCTGACCCGGCTCCTCGGCCCCGAGGATCCGCCCGGGAGCCCCCGACAGGGCGGCCGGCCGGAAGGCACGGCCGGCCCTTCCGGTGGCGCGGACGCCGGGAGCTGAGCGGGGATCCCCGGCGTTCTCGACCGAGAGGGGGCATCCCGTACCCGGCTTCAAGCCGATGGACCTCGTCGTCCTGGCCGACGACGGGGGCAACAGCGTCCGCGCCCTCGGGCCGGATCCCTCCCGGCCGCAGGGGCCTGCGGCCCAGATCGTCGCCAGGGCGCCGTTCGTGGCGGGGCGGACCGGTCCGGTCCGGTCCGGTCCGGCGCGCTGCGACCGCAGACTGCGGCCCCGGGCGGAAACCCCGGACAGACTCGACGCCGACGAAGCCGACGAATCCGCCGCCCGGACGGAGCGGGACCGCGGACCTTCCCCCTCGGTCCGGCTCACCGGCGACCGGGACTGTCCCGCAACCGCGGTGGAGGACGACCACCCGATGGCCACCGTACGCGCGCCCGTCGCGCTGCCCGCCGGTTGGATCAACGACCATCGGGAGCGGTTGCGGACACCACTGCGTACCTGGCGCGGACTCAGCGCCGCCGGGGCAGGGACTGGGGCCTCCACCCGGAAGGCGCGCCCGGCTCCGCTGCGGCCCGCGCCCGGCGGGACGGGCGGCCGAGGGTCACGCCGGCCAGGACCAGGAGGAGGCCGGCGAGTTGGAGGAGGCCGAGGCTCTCGCCCGCCAGTGCCGTGCCGAGGAGGACGCCGGTCAGGGGGTTGAGCAGGCCCACCAGGCCGACCGTTCCGGGCGGGAGGTGGCGCAGGCCGGTGAACCAGGCGGCGAAGGCCAGGGCGGTGGCCACCACCGTGACGTAGCCGAAGGCGAGCAGTTCCGGCCCGGTGGGGGCGGCGGGGGCACCCTCGAAGACCGCCGCCAGGGGGAGCAGGACCAGGCCGCCGGCCAGCAGTTGCCAGGCGGTGGCGGTGAGCGCGTCCGCGCCGTCGCGCCAACGGGCGGCGAGGACGTAGCCCAGCGAGGAGACGAGCATCGCCGCCGCCGAGGCGGCCAGGCCGGGGAGGCCGACCGGCCCGGTGCGGGTCAGCAGCATCAGGCCGACCCCGGCCAGGCCGGTCAGCGCGCCGAGCAGGTGGGACCGGGCGGGACGGCCGGCGTTCAGGGCCCACGCGAGCAGCAGCATCGCGAGCGGCGAGGCGGCCATCACGGTGGAGGCGACGCTGGTGGCCAGCGACTGCGAGGCGATGTAGAGGAGGACGAAGAACCCCGCGGTGTTGAGCAGCCCGAGCAGCGCCGAGCGCCACCACCAGGGGCCGCGCGGGCGGCGCGGGCGCAGCGCCAGCAGCAGCAGGCCGGCCGGCAGGGCCCGCAGGGCGGCGCCCCAGAGCGGACGGTCGGCCGGGAGGAACTCGCGGGTGACGTAGTAGTTGGCGCCCCAGGCCACCGGCGCGACGGCGGTCAGCAGGACCCACCGAAAACTTGCTTCCATGGAAGGCAATATAACTTCCCAGGAAGCTACTGCGCTACGATGAGGCCATGGAGCAGCACAGCCCGGACCACGTCGCCCTCATCCAGGCCGAGTGGCACCGCGAACGGCCCGACCTCGATGTCTCCCCGCAGGCGGTGATCGGCCGGCTGCACCGGCTGGCCGGCCGGCTCACCGAGGAGCTCTGCCTGGTCTACGGGCGCTACGGGCTGGGCGAGGGCGAGTTCGACGTGCTGGCGGCGCTGCGCCGGGCGGGCGCGCCGTTCGAGCGGGCGCCCGGGGAGCTGGCCGCGCACACCATGGTCACCACGGGTGCCATGACCAAGCGGATCGACCGGCTGGAGCGGGCGGGCCTGGTCACCCGTCGGCGCAGCGAGGCGGACGGGCGCGGTCGGGTGGTCGCCCTCACCGAGGCGGGCCGGCGGCTGATCGACGAGGCGTTCACCGCCCACATGCGCAATGAGCACCGCCTGCTGGACCTGCTCACCGCCGAGGAGGCGGCAGCCCTGGAGGGCCTGCTGACGACCTGGCAGCGGCGCCTCGACCACCTCGCAGGCCCGACGGAGAAATCCGGATGATCCGACCGGATCCCGCACGATAGCGTCGCCGGATGACGAATCGGACCTGGGACCTCCTCCTGCTCGGCGGCGCCTCCGGCGTCGGCAAGAGCCTCGCCGCCGCCCGGCTCGCGGCCGGCACCGACATCGACACCGTCGGCACCGGCACCACCGCCTTCGTCGTCGAGTTCGACGACGTGGTCGCCGCCGTCCAGGAGCTGACCGTCCCCGAGCAGCACCCCGGCCTCCACCTCTTCGGCGGCGACGCCGCCCCGGCCGGGGAACTGACGCCCGAACGCGTGCTGGAACTCCAGATCGCCACCGCCGAGGCGCTGGAACCGGCCCTGCTCGGCGTGGTGCGCAACCGGCTGACCGTCCCGGTCCCCGCCGTCGTCGAGGGCGACTACCTCACCCCCGCCGCCTGCGCCCGCGCGGTCGCGCTGGGGCGGGCGGCGGGGCGGGACGTCCGGGCGGTCTTCCTGCACGAGGGCGACGCGGACCGGATCGCCGCCAACTACGCGGCCCGCGAGCCGGAGAGCGGCGTACAGGCGGACCGCGCCGAGGTCAGTGCCCGGCACTCGCACTGGCTCGCCGCCGAGGCCCGCCGGCACGCCCTCCCGGTGGTCGACTGCCGTCCGTGGGCGACGCTCGCCGACCGGATCGGCCGCACCCTGGGGGACGTCGGCGGCCCCGGCGGTCAGATCAGCGTGTAACCGCCGCTGCGGAAGGTCGAACCGACGTTGCTGCAGTAGGCGTAGGACCAGACCCCGCCCGACCGGGTCGGCCCGTAGACCACCTTGTTGTTGGCGCAGACGGCCCACGCGTAGTAGCTGCGGGTGCCGTCGCAGGAGGCCCCGTAGCTGACGTAGTTGCTGTACGTCGAACAGGCCGCCACCCGGGCGGGCGCGGCCGAGGCCGGGACGGCGGCGAGGACCGGGACGGCGAGGGCGGCGGTGGCGGCGAGGGCCGCGGCCGCGGTGCGGATGCTCATGGTTTTCCCCTCCGGTGGAACGCGTTGACGGGAAGAAGCGGGACGAGGTGGTGCGCGCCCCACTGTGCGCCACCGGCCCGCGCCGCAACCGGCACCAGGACGGGAAACCGGCAGTCCGGGCCACCGCGATCCTCACCGCCCTTGTCCCGACGGCCCGTTGTGTCATGTTCCCGCGGCAGATGTCATGTTCCCGCGACGGATGGGGCTTTTGTTCGCACGGCCGAACGGGCCGGTTCACCATCACGTGGTGTGACGGTCTTTCGTGGACGATTGGCTGCCGTCGGCCTGGTGATCACACGCCCGGGCCGCGCCGCCCCGCGGCGCTCCCCATGCCGCCGACCGCGTCCTGCGCTCGCACCGGCGGTACGCACGTCCCGTAGCAGTACGAGGAGCTGAACCACCGATGTCACCGCCCGTCACCCCCACGACGACCGCCCCCGTTCCCGCCCCGCGCCGTCGCCGGCGCCCCGCCGCGACGCTCGCGCTCTGCGCGCTCGTCGCCGCCGGCCTGCCCGTCCTCGCCCCCGCCACCGCCTGGGCCGCGCCCGGCGGACCGGCTGCCGCGAACGGCACGACCGCCGACCCCGGCCTGGTGCTCGACCGCCCCGGCGAGTCGGTCGTCACCCGGCGCGACGTCACCCCGATCGCCCCGGGGCTGACCATGACCGCCTTCGACCGGCTCGGCACCACCGGCTGGCTCCGGGGCAAGGTCCTGGTCGCCGACCTCGCCACCGAGGGCCTGAGCGTCGACTACCTGTCCTCCGGCCAGGTGACGACCCGCCAGACCGTCACCGAGATGGCCCGGGGCGCCGGCGCGGTCGCCGCCATCAACGGCGACTACTTCGACATGAACGCCTCCGAGGCCCCGCTCGGCGTCGGCGTCTCCCGCGAGGACGGCCTGATCCACGCCCCCATCGAGGGCTGGAACCAGGCCGTGACCGTCGGCACCGACGGCCTGGCCCGGATGGCCGAGGTGTTCCTGGAGGGCCACGCCGCCCTGCCCGGCGGCCGCGAGCTGAAGCTCAACGGCGTCAACACCTACGGCGTGCCCGCCGACGGCGTCGGCCTGTTCACCCCCGCCTGGGGCAACGCCCCGCGCGCCAAGGTCGCCGGCGGCTCCTCGGAGGTGGTCGAGGTCGAGCTGCGCGACGGCCGGGTCACCGCCGTCCGCGACCAGTTGGGCGGCGCCGTGCCCGAGGGCGCCACCGTGCTGGTCGGCCGGGAGGCCGGCGCCCGCGCGCTGCGCGACCTCAAGCCCGGCGACCAGGTCTCCACCGGCTACCGGCCGCGCGCCTCCTTCGGCGAGGTCGCGGTCGCGGTCGGCGGCTACCAGGTGCTGGTCCGCGACGGCGTCGCCATGCGGCCCGGCGAGAACGACGGCAACGAGCTCAACGCCCGCACCGCCGTGGGCTTCTCCGCCGACAACAAGCGGATGTACCTGGTCAGCATCGACGGCCGGCAGGCCGACAGCCCCGGCATCAGCCTGCCCGACCTGGCGGTGCTGATGCGGGACATGGGCGCGCGCAACGCGCTCAACATGGACGGCGGCGGCTCGACCGCGATGGCCGCCCGGCTGCCCGGCACCGCGCAGGCCGGCACCGTCAGCAGCCCGTCCGACAACGGCGGGGAGCGCGCCGTCGCCAACGGGCTCGGACTGTTCTCCGCGCCGGGCTCCGGCCAGGTCAAGGGCTTCCGGGTCCGCCCGGCGGAGGCCGTGGACACCGCGAGCCGGGTCTTCCCCGGCCTGCACCGCACCGTCCGCGCGCTGCCGCACGACGAGGCCTTCGGCCCGGTGACCGGCAGCACCCCGCCGGTCCGCTGGTCGGCCGCCAAGGGCGCGCCCAAGGACGGCGCAGCGGGCAGCGGCACCGTCGAGGTGTCCGGCAAGGGCACCGAGGCCGTCGTCACCGGCCGCACCTCCGGCCCGGCCGCCGTCACCGCCGCCGCCGACGGCGCCGAGAGCGGCACCCTGCCGCTGACCGTGCTCGGCGCGCCGGTGCGGATCACCGCCGGCACCGACCCGATCGGCCTGGAGGCCGCCGGCGCCACCGCGAAGATCGCCGTGACCGGCTACGACGCCCAGGGCCACGCCGCCCCCGTCGAGGCCTCGGACATCACCGTCACCGGCGGCGCGGGCGTCGTCGGGACCTCCGCCGCCGAGGACGGCTCGATCGCCCTCAAGGCGCTCACCGACGGCACCTCCGCCACCCTCAAGCTGACCGTGGGCGGTCTGGAGACCTCCGTCGCCGTCACCGTCGGCATGACCGAGAAGCCGTTCGCCGACTTCTCCGACGCGGCCGCCTGGAAGTCCGGCAACGACCGCGCGCCCGGCGGCGGCGTCGCCCCGGCCGCCGGCCACGACGGCGGCAAGGGCCTGGGGCTGAGCTACGACTTCACCCAGTCGACCGGCACCCGCGGCCAGTACGCCATCGCCCCCGAGGGCATCGTGCTGCCCGGCCAGCCGCGCTCGATCACGATGTGGATCGAGGGCGACGGCAACGGCGCCTGGCCGCGCATCCAGTACCGGACCGCCGCCGGCGTCACCGCCAACCTGGACGCCCCGATGGTCACCTGGACCGGCTGGCGCAAGGTGGAGTTCCCGGTCCCGGCCGGCGTGCAGTACCCGCTGACCTTCCAGCGGTTCCGGCTGATGGAGACCGGCGCCGCCCGCTCCTACAGCGGCGCGCTCACCCTGGCCGACCTGCGGGTCAAGGTGGCGCCGGACGTCGAACTGCCGGTGCGCCCGCGGGTCACCGACCCGGTGGTGCTCACCAACGGCACCGTGGACGGCAGCCCGCTGCGGGTCGCGGTGATGTCGGACGCCCAGTTCATCGCCCGCGCCCCGGAGAGCGACCTGGTGCAGGCCGCCCGCCGCACCCTGCGCGACATCGCCGCCGCCGAGCCCGACCTGCTGGTCATCACCGGCGACCTGGTCGACGAGGCGAGCCCGGCCGACTTCGCCCTCGCCCGCAAGGTGCTGGACGAGTTCGACCAGCTCACCGGCCGCACCGTCCCCTGGCACTACGTGCCCGGCAACCACGAGGTGATGGGCCCCGGCACCATCGACAACTTCAAGGCCGCGTTCGGCGAGACCAGCAAGGTGTTCGACGTCAAGGGCACCCGCTTCATCACCCTGAACAGCGCGCTCGGCTCCTTCCGCGCGAGCGGCTTCGACCAGATCGCCAAGCTGCGCAGCACGCTGGACGAGGCCGCCGCGGACCCGTCGGTCACCGGTCTGCTGCTGTTCGACCACCACCCGACCCGCGACCCGCTGCCCGACCAGGGCAGCCAGCTCAGTGACCGCAAGGAGGCCGCGCTGGTCGAGCAGTGGCTGTCCGGCTTCCGCGCGGGCGGCAAGTCCGCCGCGATGATCAGCGGCCACGTCGGTGCCTTCCACGCGAGCAGCGTCGACGGCGTCCCGTACCTGATCAACGGCAACTCCGGCAAGGGCCCGGCCGCCGAGCCGGACCGCGGCGGCTTCACCGGCTGGACGATGCTCGGCGTCAACCCGGCCGCCGGCAAGGTCACCGACCCGTACGCGGTGCCGGCCGACGCCTCGGCCTGGCTGCGCGCCGAGGTGCGGGCCCGCGCCGACGCGGTGCAGCTGACCGCCCCCGAGTCGCTCGGCCTGCTGGCCTCCGTGCCGGTCAGCGCGACCTTCACCCAGGACGGCGAGCGGACGGTGCCGGTCGCCTGGCCGGTCACCGCCCGGTGGGGCGGCCAGGGCGTGCACATCGGCCCGGCCGCCAAGGCCCCGCGCGGCACCGTCGCCGCGTACGACCCGGCCACCGGCACGCTCACCGGCCTGCGCCCGGGCGGCGCGACGCTGACCGTCACCGTCGGCGGCGTGACGGCGGAGCGCAGGCTCACCGTTGGCTCCGTCCCGGCGTGCACCACCACGCTGCGCGGCGCCCAGAAGAAGCTCGCGGTCACCTCCGGCGTCACCTGCCTGGACGGCGCGACGGTCACCGGCCCGGTGCTGGTCCAGCCGGGCGCGGCGCTGGTCGCCAACGGCTCGACCTTCAAGGGCCCGGTCTCGGCACGCGGCGCGGCGGCCTTCGTGCTGACCGACACCCAGGTGTCCGGCCCGGTCTCGGTGAGCGGTTCCACCGGGCAGGTCGCCCTGCTCTGGTCGACCGTCGAGGGCCCGGCCCACCTGGCGCTCAACACCGGCGGCACCGCCGTCGCCGGCAGCACGGTGCGCGGTCCGCTGGACTGCGCGGGCAACACCCCGGCCCCCGGGAACGGCGGCCACGGCAACACCGTGAACGGCCCGAAGGGCGGTCAGTGCAGCGCCCTGTGACGCTGCCGGCCCGTCCCTGATCCCGGCCCGTGCGACCGCCCCCGCCTCAACGGGGGCGGCCCGCACGGGCCTTCGGCGTCCCGGCGGTTCACAGCCCCCAGAACGCGCCGCGCAGCCCCACCGAGTACAGATAGCCGGCCGCCTCGGCCGGCTCGCGCCGGAGGTACGGCGAGTCGAGCCGCCCGTCGTACCAGTGCGCGGCGAGCCGCCAGAGGCCGGCCAGGTCGAGGACGGCGCCGCGCGGGTTGCCGGTGGCGGCGAGCCAGGCGTCGACGCACTCGGTGGAGCAGAACAGCCGCTGGTGGGCGCAGGTGTGGACGACGTCGTCCCACATCCGGGCGGCGGGCACCAGGAAGTGCGCCACCTGGCCGCCCTCGGGCGGCGCCTGCCGGGTGACCGTCCAGGCGTGCGGGCGTCCGCAGGCCGGACAGGTGGTGGCGACCAGGGCCGGGTCGGCGCCGGGCACCAGGTGGGGCAGCGCGAAGGAGTCCCAGGCGCAGCCGCCGAACCACAGGGTGGCGCCGGCCATCACGGAGAAGCCCAGCGGCACGGCCGAGAACGGGTGGGCCATCACGATCGCGCCGTCCGGGCCGAGCGCCAGGTGCCGGGCGTCGGCCGGCGCCCGCAGGCCCGCGCGGACCTCCGCCCGGGTGGCGCCCAGGCCGGAGGCCAGCTCGCCGTGGCCGGGCGCGCGGCCGGTGGCGGCGAAGACTCGGTAGACCGCGAGTCTCAGCTGTTCGACGTCCATGCCCTCAGCCTCTCAGCGCCCACCGGCCGTTCCGTCGTGGGCCTCGCGGTGGGCCAGCACCGCGGGCATGTGCTCCTCCGCCCAGTCCTTGATCGCCCGCAGCAGCGGGAGCAGCCCGGTGCCGAGCGGGGTGAGCGCGTAGTCCACCCGGGCGGGGACGGCCGCGGTGACCGTCCGGATCACCAGACCGTCGCGCTCCAGGGCGCGCAGGGTCTGGGTGAGCATCTTCTCGCTGACCCCGGCCAGGCGGCGGCGCAGGTCGCTGTAGCGCTGCGGGCCGTCGGCCAGGGCGTTGACGACCAGGCTGACCCACTTGTCGCCGATCCGCTCCAGCAGCTGCCGGGCGGGGCACTCGGCGAGGTAGGCGTCGTAGTCGGCCCGGGCGGCCGAACGGCGCTGGGCGGCGGTCGTGGTGGCCATCGGCTCTCCTCTCGGTGCGGTACGCACTCGCGGGTGCGTACTTCCCGCCGGAGAGCAACTCTCCCTAGGTTGGTTGGCGTTGGCAAGCCCCGCCGGTTCGGGGGGCGTCCCCCGATGGAGGGAGAGCGCGATGCGCGCCGTGGTCGTCCGCCGGTTCGGCGGTCCGGAGGTCCTGGAGCTGGTGGAGGTGCCCGTCCCCGAGCCCGGCCCGGGTCAGGTGCGGGTGCGGGTGGCGGCGGCCGGGGTCAATCCGGTGGACGCGGTGACGCGCGCCGGGGTGCTGGCGCAGGCCGGGCTGATGGCGCCCGGGGAGACCACCGGGCTCGGCTGGGACGTGGCCGGCACGGTGGAGCGGCTCGGCGCCGGGGTGTCCGGGTTCGCGGTCGGGGACGCGGTGATCGGGCTGCGCGACCGGCTGGACGTCCCGCTCGGCGCCTACGCCGACGCCCTGGTGCTGGACGCCGCGGCGCTCGCCCCCGCGCCGCCGGGCGTGCCGGCCGTCGCGGCGGCGACCCTGCCGCTCAACGGGCTCACCGCCCTCCAGGCCCTGGAGCTGCTGGACCTGCCGGCCGGCGCGACCCTGCTGGTCACCGGGGCGGCGGGCGCGGTCGGCGGCTTCGCCGTGCAGCTGGCGGCGCGGCGCGGGCTGCGGGTGGTCGCGGTGGCCGGCGATCGGGACGCCGCGGAACTGCGGGAGCTGGGCGCCGAGTGGTGCGTGCCGCGCGGCGCCGCCGATCTCGCCGCCGAGGTGCGCGCGCTGGTGCCCGGCGGGGTGGACGGCGCGCTGGACGCGGCGCTGCTCGGGGTGACGGCGCTCGGCGCGGTGCGCAACCGGGGGTCCTTCGTCGCGGTGTCGGCGGGCGCGGCGCCGCTCGGGCTGCGCGGGATCCGGGTCGCCCACGTCTGGGTGGCGGCGGACGGCGCCGCGCTCGCCGGACTCGCGGAGCTGGCCGCGCGCGGGGAACTGGCGCTCCGGGTGGCGGGCACCCTGCCGCTGGACCGGGCCGGGGCCGCGCACCGCCGGCTGGCGCGGGGCGGTCTGCGCGGCCGGCTCGTCCTGGTGCCCTGAGCCCGGGGGCCCGCCGCGCGGTTCGAGGGACGTCCCCGGATCCTGGCATGATCGCAGGATGAACGACCGAATCATCGCCGCCTGCGACGGGGCGGCCAAGGGGAACCCGGGCCCGGCGGCCTGGGCGTACGTGGTGGCCGACAGCGCGGGCGCGCCGCAGCGCTGGCAGGCCGGCCCGCTCGGGCACAGCACCAACAACGTGGGCGAGCTCACGGCCCTGGAGCAGCTGCTGACCGCCACGGATTCCGCCGTACCGCTGGAGGTCCGGCTGGACAGCACCTACACCCGCGACGCGGTGACGAAGTGGCTGAAGGGCTGGAAGCGCAACGGCTGGAAGACCGCCTCCGGCAAGCCGGTGGCCAACCAGGAGCTGATCCAGCGGATCGACGGGCTCCTGGAGGGGCGGGAGGTCGAGTTCGTCTACGTGCCCGCCCACCAGGTGGACGGCGATCCGCTGAACGCCATCGCCGACAAGGCCGCCAGTGACGCCGCCCGCACCCAGGAGGCGGCCGGCGGGACGGCCGCCGACCTGCCCGTGCCGGACCCGGTCACCGGCTCCCCGGTCCGGACCCGGCGCGCCCCCGCCGCGGCGACCGCCAAGCGCCGCACCTCGGGCGGCTCCGGCGGGTCCGGCGGCTCCGGCAAGGCGCCGACGCTCTCCGCCCGGTTCCCCGGCACCTGCCCGTGCTCCCGCCCGTACGCCAAGGGCGCCAAGATCACCAAGGTGGGCTCAGGCTGGGGCCACGTGGAGTGCGCGGCCACGCAGTCCTGAGACGGGTTCTAGGACGCGTCCGGTCCCCGGCCCGCGCGGCGGACCCGGAGCCAGGCGACGGCGGCCGCCAGGCCGACCGCGCCGCCGACCCCGAGCTTCACGGCGCCCTTGGCGACCAGCCAGCCGAGGCCGGGGACCGTCCAGCCCAGCCCGTGCAGCAGGGCCAGCAGCAGTACGCCGCCGCAGAGCCCGGCCAGCACCACGACCACCACGGCCGCGCCGAAGGGCAGTTCGCGTTCCCCGGCGTCCGGATCGTTCGTCCCCCGAGTGTCCATGGCGGCGAGTCTAGCCACGCCGCCACCCGGACGGACCCCGCCGGTCGGCCGCTCCGGCGCCGGGGGTCAGCGCCGGGGGTCAGCGCCGGGCGTGGTGGGTGTCGCCGACGTGTTCGCCGGTCTCGTGGTCGGGGAAGCTGACGGCGAGGGTGACCCGGTATTCGAAGACGTCGTCGCGGTGGCCGGGCACTCTCGCCCAGGCCAGCGAGTGCACCTCGGCCTCGGGCGCCTGCCGGCACCACGCCGCGGCCTCCTCCAGCGCGCGGGCCGCCGACCGCCCCGTACAGACCACCGCGGTGTACGCGGCCACCGAGAGGTCGCCACCGCCCCGGCCGTCCCGGGAGGCGGACCGGACGGCGGCGGCGGCCCGGGTCAGGTCGCGGGCGAGGTCGTCGACTACCCGGGGCGGGGCGGGTAGGACGGCCGGGGCCTCCGCCACGGTCTCCGGCAGGTTGGTGCTCATTCTCAGGGCCTCCGTCCCTCTGGCATCCCCTTGGTCGCGCGCCCCGCCCCGTCCCGGGATCCGCATGATCACGGGCCCAGGATGCCGGGCCGCCGTTCCTGGCATGACCACTTTCACCAGAACGTCACCCGTCCGGGGAAGACGCCGTCCCGTGCTCGACACCGGTCGGGCCGCACTGGTATTGAGCGCCCTTCGCATCCGGGCAGGTCAGCTCGGCCCGCCCAGGGCGCCGCCGGGGCCCGGCCGCACGTGCGCGTACCACCCCCGTGCCCCGGACCGCCGTCCCGGGCGCCGGGCGCGCCCGTTCCGCGCCCGCCCCCCGGGTGTGACCGAGCTGTCCAACTCCCGTAGCGCAAACGGGAAATAATGGATCGCCCGGCCCCGTAGGATCCTGCCACGTCGCCGTCCGCCGCACCGGCGGACGCCATCGGAGGGGGTCTCCATGGACCGCAGGTCACCGCTCACGTCCGCCCGCCGGTACGGCCGGCTGCCCGCACTGGCCCTCGCGGCCCTCGCGCTGGCGGCCTGCTCCTCCTCGGGCGGCGGCTCGACGACGGCCGCCTCCACGCCGGCCGCGCCCGCCACCACCGCACCCGTCAGCACCGCGCCGGCCGCCACCACTCCCGCACCCGCGCCGACACCGACCGCCACCACTCCGGCGCCGACACCGACGCCGACCGCCACCACCGGCAGCACCCCCGCCGGCGCGAGCAAGCGGCCCGCCGACGCCTGCACCCTGCTGACCTCCCCCCAGGTCGTCGCCGCCGTCGGCACCGGCGGCCCGTTCAGGGGCACCCACCACGATCCGAAGGACGGCAAGCCGGTCTGGGGCTGTACCTGGGGTTCCCGGCAGTCCTACGCCTCCATCGAGGAGATCGAGCCCACCCGGTACGCGGCCCTGAAGGCCAGCCCCGACCTCACGGCCGCCCCGATGCCCGGCGTCGGCCAGGAGGCCCATCTGATCCGGCGCAAGGACGGCAGCTTCCCCGCGGTGTACTTCGTCGCCGCCGACGGCCACGTGTACGAGGTCGAGGTGGTCAAGGACCGCGGCCCTGGCGACGACGCGGAGGCGGAGGCGCTCGCCGCGAGCACCCTGGCGCTGGTCCTGTCCAAGGGGGTCTAGCGAAGCCCGGAACCGGCCGCGCCCGCCGCCCGGCGCAGCCGGTTCCCCCCGGGGCGTGAACGGGACGGGCACGATGGTGCCGGGCGGGTGCGGGTGCGGGACGGTCGTTCGCACAATGACGCCACGGCGCCGTTCTCCCGTACTCCCCCGACAGCCAAGGCGGATCGCATGAGCCGATCTCACCCACCCGCGCGCCCCACCGGGCCGGCCCCGGCGCCGGCGCCCCCGCCACCAACCCCCGCACCCCCTTCCGACCGGCGGGCCCGGATCCCGCGGTCCGCGGCGGCCCTGCTCTCCGGGTTCGCCCTGCTCGCCCCGGCCGTCGGCGCCGGTACGCTCGGCGGCGCGGCCCCCGCCCGGGCCGACAATCCGACCGTCTCCGGCAACGGCATGCGCACCGCCTGGGACGCCGCCGAGCCCGGTCTCGCCCCGGCCGAGGTGTCCTCGGCCGGCTTCGGCCGCCGCTGGTCCACCGCCGTGGACGGCGCGGTGTACGCCCAACCGCTGGTGGCCGGTTCGACCGTCGTGGTCGCCACCGCCACCAACCACGTCTACGGCGTCGACGCGGCCGACGGGCGGATCCTGTGGCAGCGCGCGCTCGGCACCCCGGTGACCTCCTCCACCGCCTGCCTCTCCCCCGGCACCGGAATCGTCTCGACGCCCGTCTACGACAAGGCGAGCAGGACCGTCTACCTGGTCTCCAAGTCCGGCGACGGGGGCGCGCACTTCTCCGTGCACGCCCTGGACGCCGCCTCGGGCGCCGAGCGCAGCGGCTGGCCGGTCACCGTCCAGGGCACGCCGGTGAACAGCCCCGGTGTGCCGTTCGACCCGGACACCTCCGCCCAGCGGGCCGGACTGCTGCTGCTGGACGGCGCGGTCTACTTCGGATTCGCCTCGGACTGCGGGGTCGGCACGTACGTCGGCACGGTCGCCGGCGTCAACACCGGTACCCGCAAACTCACCCTCTGGTCGACCGAGTCCGGTTCCGCCTCGCAGAACGCGGGCGTCTGGATGAGCGGCGGCGGCCTGGTCTCGGACGGCCCCGGGCGGATCTTCATCGCGACCGGCAACGGCGCCGGCGACGGCTCCTCCCCGCCGAAGGGCCCGGGCGACCGGCCCGGCGGCCACTTCGCCGAGTCCGTCGTCCGGCTGGGCGTCAACAGCGACGGCAGCCTCGCCGCACGGGACTTCTTCAGCCCCACCGACAACCGGGAGATGGACCACGGCGACGTGGACCTCGGCTCCGGCGGCCCGGCCGCGCTGCCCTCCGGCTTCGGCACCGCCGCCCACCCGCGCCTGATGGTGCAGGTCGGCAAGGACGGCCGGATCTTCCTGCTCGACCGGGACCGCCTCGGCGGCATGGGCCAGGGCCCGAACGGCACCGACGGCGTGGTCGGCACCACCGGCCCGTTCAAGGGCGTCTGGGGCCACCCGGGCGTCTGGGGCGGCGACGGCGGCTACGTCTACCTGGTCGAGAACTACGGCGCGCTGCGCGCCCTCAAGTACTCGGTGAACGGCGCCGGGAACCCGCAGTTGACCAGTGCCGCGACGAGCTCCGAGGGCTTCGGCTACGCCTCCGGCTCCCCCGTCGTCACCTCCGACGGCACGGCGAGCGGCTCGGCGCTGGTGTGGACGATCTACTCGGGCACCGGCCCGGGCGGCCAGAACGGCGAACTGCGGGTCTACGACGCGGTTCCGGTCAACGGCACGCTCAGGCTGCGGCGCAGCTTCCCGCTCGGCACGGTGACCAGGTTCGCGGTGCCCGCGACCGACGGCGGGCGGGTGTTCGTCGGCACCAAGGACGGCCACCTGCTGGCCTTCGGCCGCTCGGCCTGAGCCCGTCGGCGGCCCCTCGCCCCGCACGCCAACGCGCACGCCCGTCCTGAAGGGGCGGGCGTGCGTGGACGGTGGGCCGGCCGGCGCGCTAGCGCTGGAGGCTGAACGCCAGGATCGCTCCGGGGTTCTCCAGTGCCGTGGTCGGGGCGCCCGTGTTCACGTCACGGACCAGGCCGGCGCTGTCCGTCGCCACGTAGACCGTCCTGCCGTCGGGGGACAGCGCGGTGGCGCGGTAGCGGTTCTGGGTGGTCCAGAGGCGCTCGGCGTCACCGACCGCGTTGCCGTCCGCCCCCACCTTGAGCCGGTAGACGCTGCCGTCCTTGAGCGTGGTGATGAGCAGGGAGTTCTTCCAGCCGCGTACGCCGTCCTTGGCGTAGTAGGTGAGGCTGGAGGGCGCCACCGTCGGGTAGCAGATGAAGTACAGGCCGCCTTCGGCGCACTTCGGGTCCCGGAACTCGAAGCCGGTGGGGACCGTGGTGCCGAGGGTGCTGATCGGCGGGACGAACGCGCCGTTCCAGTCGGTCTCCTTCTGCTGCGGCACCGACGGCGGGATGTCGATGTCGTCGTAGGTGAGGTCCGTGCAGGGCGTGGGCGCCGACGCCGCCCAGTTCGCGTACGTGTACGCCATGTCGTCGCGCCAGCCGGCCACGTAGGGCCAGCCGTAGTTGTTGCCCGGGGTGATGACGTTGACCTCGTCGTCGGTCTTCGGGCCCTGGTCGGTCTGGTAGAGCGTGCCGTCGGGGGCGAAGTCCAGGCCCTGGCTGTTGCGGTGGCCGTACGAGATGATGTGGCTGCGCACGCCGTTGATGGCCGGGTTGTCGTCGGGGACGGACCCGTCGGGGTTGATCCGCAGGATCTTGCCCTGGTAGGGGCCGAACCAGGCGTGCTGGTCCACCTCGCCCTGGGTGGGGAGCCGCTGGGCCCAGTTCGGGTTGCAGAAGTGCGCGAGCTGGTTGGCACCCTGGTCGCCGACGGTGTAGTACAGCTTGCCGTCCTCGCCGATCCGCAGCCGGGCCGACTGGTGGTCGGTGCCGGAGGGCAGGCCGGTCAGGATCTCCTCGGGGCTGTGGAGGGTGTGGTCGTCGCAGTCGAGCGTGTAGCGGACGATCTTCAGCCGCCTGGTCTCGCCGGTGACCTCGGCGGGGGTGTCGGTCATGTACGTGTACGACACGTACACGTAGGCCTCGCCGTCGTCGTGTCCGCCGCCGCCCCGGTGGTCGCCGTCGCCCCAGCCGGTGTCCGTCTGCTGGAAGGCCAGGCCCAGCACGCCGTCCTGGCCGCCCTCGGTGTGGTGCGCCACCGCCGTCAGGTCCAGCGCGGTGACCTTCTCACCCGTCTCCGGGTCGATCCGGGTGACCTTGAGACCGCTCTTCTCGGTGGACCACAGCTGTCCGTCGGGGCCCCACAGCAGCTCGTAGGGGTCGCCGAGGCCGGTCGTGAGAACACTCCTGTCGAACTCGGGGCTGGACGCGGACCCGGAGGGCCCGGTCGGGCCGCCCGCCGTCGCCGGGACGCTCGTGGCCAGGGTGACTCCCAGGACCAGCGCGGAGGCCGCGGCGAGCGCGGGGTATCGATACTTCACGGCAATTGCCTTTCGGTCGGGGACGGTTGTCCCGTTGAGACGAACCTCTGGCACCCCCACTCCGGCTGCCAGCTCAGCGCATCCGAACGGGCCCAGCGCCCCCGGAACGGCCCCACCGGCTGCGCCGAACGACCGATGAGGACGCCACCCGTACGGACTTCTGCGCGGGCCCGCTCGACACGGCACCGCCCCGGCGGCGCACTCGCACCGGTCCTCGGGCGCCGCGGGCCCCTCGCGTCACCCGTTCGAGCGCGATTGTCAGGCGATCGCGCGGGTTGGACCGGCGGGCGGGCCCGGTGGCTCGTAGCGTCCTTCCTGGGGCCGCCCGGCCCCGACCCCCGCTACACCGAGGAGGGCAACTCCCATGAAGTCCACGCTCGCTCACCAGTCCACCGCCGTCACCGCCGGCGCCGCGCCGACCGCTGCGGCGGCCCCGGCCAAGCCCGTCTGGTCCGCCCCGGCGGTGGAGTGCCACCGCACCGGCGCCGAGGTCACCGCGTACGCCGCGCGGACCACTCGGTGACCCACACCCCCACCACCGCGTCGACCCGCGAGGAGTTCGCGGCCAGGCTGTACGGCCTGCGGGGACGGTACTGGGACACCCACCCGTTCCATCTGCGCCTGCACTCCGGCGGCTGCACGCCGCCGGAGCTGCGGCGCTGGGTCGCCAACCGCTGGTACTACCAGCTGGTCCTGACCCGGAAGAACGCCGCGATCATCGCCAACTGCCCGCTGCCGGAGGTCCGCCGGGAGTGGACCCGGCGGCTCGGCTACCAGGACGGCCCCCACGAGGGCGAGGGCGGGCTGGCCGACTGGCTGGTCCTCGCCGAGGCCGTCGGCCTGACCCGGGCCGAGGTGCTGGACGAGCGGCACGTGGCGCGCGGCGTGCGCTTCGCCGTCGACGCCTACCTGCACTTCTGCCAGACCCGGCCGTGGACCGAGGGCGTGGCGGCAGCACTGACCGAGATGTTCTCGCCCGACCACATGGCGGAGCGCGTCATCGCCTGGCAGAAGCACTACGACTGGATCGACCCGTCCGGCTACGCCTACTTCGAGCACCGCATCCCCGACGCCCGCCGGGACAGCGCACAGACCCTCGACCTGGTGCTGGACCACTGCGCGACGGCCGAACAGCAGCGGGCCGCCGTGGACGCGCTCGCGTTCAAGTGCGAGGTGCTGCGCGCGATGCTCGACGCCGTCGACTACGGGCCGGAGACCGCGGCCACGGCCGGCAGCGCCGAACCGGTGGGGACCGCCGTGCCCGCCGGGACCGCCCGGTGAACGCCGCACCCGCAACCGCGGCCCCCGGGCTGCGGCGCGGGGTGCGGCTGGTCCACGACCCGGTCCGGCAGCAGGCCGCTCTGCTCTACCCGGAGGGCGTGCTGCTGCTCAACGCGACCGCCGCCGCCGTACTGCGGCACTGCGACGGCCGGCGCGACGCCGCCCGGATCACCGCCCGGCTCGCCGAGGAGTACGAGGGGGTGGACACCGGTCAGGTGCTGGCGCTGCTGGCCGACCTCGCCGGACGCCGGCTGCTCACCCTCGACGGCACCGGCGCGCCGGCCGAGCCGTGCCCGGCGGCCGGACTTCCCGGCGCCGCCGCCGGGAAGCACGCGCCCGCCCCGCTCGGCCTGGTCGCCGAACTCACCCACCGCTGCCCGCTGCAGTGCGTCTACTGCGCCAACCCGGTCGAACTCATCCGGCAGCGGGACGAACTGGACACCGAGCAGTGGCTGCGCGTGCTCGACCAGGCGCGCGGCCTCGGCGTGCTCCAGGTCCACCTCACCGGCGGCGAGCCGCTGCTGCGCCGCGACCTGGCCGCGATCGTCGCGCACGCCCGCGGGCTCGGCCTCTACACCAACCTGATCACCAGCGGACTGCCGCTGGACGGCCCGCGCGCCGCCGAACTCGCCGCGGCGGGCCTGGACCACGTCCAGCTCTCCGTCCAGGACGCCGATCCGCGGCAGGCCGACGCCATCGCCGGGCTGACCCGGCTGACCGGCCCCTCCGGGCACGAGCGCAAGCTCGCCGCCGCCGCCCTGCTCACCGCCGCCGGACTGCCGCTCACCGTCAACGCGGTGCTGCACCGGGCCAACGTCGCCCGCCTCGGCGCCATCGCCGACCTCGCCGTCGAACTGGGCGCCGACCGGGTCGAGCTGGCGCACACCCAGTTCTACGGCTGGGCCTGGCTCAACCGCGCCCACCTGGCGCCCGGCGACGAGCAGGTCCGCCGGGCCGAGCGGGACGTCGCCGAGGCCCGGGCCCGCCACGGGGACCGGATCGAGATCACCCATGTGATCGCCGACCACCACGGCGGCACCGCGAAGCCGTGCATGAACGGCTGGGGCCGGGAGCAGCTGGTCGTCGCACCGGACGGCGCCGTGCTGCCCTGCCTGGCCGCCGCCCAGCTGCCGGGCCTGGCGGTGCCCAACGCGGTCACCGACGGGCTGGCGGCGAGCTGGCACGACTCGCCCGCCTTCAACCGCTACCGCGGCACCGACTGGATGCCCGAGCCGTGCCGCAGCTGCGAGCTGCGCGAGCAGGACCACGGCGGCTGCCGCTGCCAGGCCTTCCAGTTCACCGGCGACCCGGGCGTCACCGACCCGGCCTGCCGGTTCTCCCCGCACCACCACCTGGTGCGCGCCGAACCGGCACCGGGTCCCGACCCGGCACCCGAGCCGGTACCGCGCCGCTTCACGGCGCCCGTCCCGCCCGTTCCCGACCCGGCCTGAGGAGCACCCGCTGAAGATCCGGATCCTCGGCACCGCCGCCGGCGGCGGCCTGCCCCAGTGGAACTGCGGCTGCGAGGGCTGCGCCACCGCCCGCCGCACCGGCGCCGTCCGCAGCCAGGACTGCCTGGCGGTCAGCGCCGACGGCGCCGCCTGGTACCTGGTCAACGCCTCCCCCGACCTGCGCTCCCAGCTGCTCGCCGCGCCCGAACTGGCGCCGCCGCCCGGTACCCGGGCCACCCCGCTGCGCGGCGTCCTGCTGACCAGCGGCGAACTCGACCACACCCTGGGCCTGGTGACCCTGCGCGAGGCCGCCGAGCTGTCGGTGCATGCCACCGGGCCGGTCCGCACGGCGCTGCACGAGGCCTTCCCGGTCGGACCGCTGCTGGCCCCCTACACCAAGGCGCGCTGGCACACCGTCACCGCGGGCGAGCCGGTCGAGCTGGCCGGCGGACTGGTCGCCGAGGCGCTGGCGCTCGGTGGCAAGCGCCCCCGGTACGCCGCCGACCCGGCCGGCCTCCCCGCGGGCGATCCGTCCGGCGAGCGCGCGGACTGGGTGGTGGGCTACCGCTTCACCGAGGCGGACGGCCGGGCCCGCGCGGTCTACGCGCCCGGCCTCGCCGCCTGGACGCCCGCCCTCGACCGGGCGGTGGCCGACGCCGACGTGGTGATCCTGGACGGCACCTTCGCCACCGACGACGAACTCGCCGAACGCACCGGCGGCGCCCGCACCTCGCGCGGCATGGGCCACCTGGCGGTCGCCGACTCGCTCCCCCACCTGGCCCGCCGGCCCGGCCCGCGCTACCTCTACACCCATCTCAACAACACCAACCCGCTCGCCCACCGGGGTTCGCCGGAGGCCGCCGCCCTGGCACCGGCACTGGCGGCGGCGGGCGCGGACGTCGCCGAGGACGGGACGCTGCTCGACCTGTGACGCGTCGCCGCCCCGGCCCGCCGCCGCCACCGGGCGGGCCGGCTGACGGTGTCCCGTCGAACCCGCCCACCGTCCGTTCACCGAACGGTGGCGCCCGGTACCGCCCTTCGCCACCAAGGGCCTGTCGGATCGTCGTGATACTAATCGTTCCGATAAACGAGAAACTGTCATGCACCGGCAGGCACGATGGTGACAGCCCGTCCGTTCCCCCGGGGACCGGACGGTGACGGGAGGGGAACGGCATGGTGAGCGGAAGCGGTGCGGCGACGCAGGACGGCGGGAAACCCGCCGGGGCCGGGGGACGGCGGAAAGGCCGCACGGCCGGCCGCCGACTGCGGCTCGGCAAGCGGGTGACCGGGATGCTGGCGGTGTTCACCGCCCTCGCGGCGCTGACCGGTTCACAGACCGGCCTCGGCTTCTCGCCGGTCGCCGCGGCGGGCACGGTGGAGGACCCGTCCGGCCGGACCGCGACGGTCCCGGGCGGCGCGGCCTCCCCGTTCGGCCCCGGCACCACCGGCATCCCCGGGGTCCCCGCGCTCCCCGGCACGCTCGGCACCGCACCGGTCGACGGCGGCGGCACCCTGCCGCTGCTCCAGCCGCCGCTCGCCCCGGTCGGCTCGCCGTTCGCCGACCCGCTGCGCTCCGGGCCCGCCCTGCCGGAGACGGTCTTCGCCGCCTACCGCAAGGCCGAGGCGGCGCTCGCCGTGCGCTCGCCCGGCTGCCACCTCCCGTGGCAGCTGCTCGCCGCGATCGGCGAGGTCGAGTCCGGCCAGGCGGGCCGGGGCGCGGTCGACGCCGCCGGCACCACGTACCGCCCGATCCTGGGCCCGGTGCTCAACGGCGCCGGCTTCGCGGCGATCGCCGACACCGACGGCGGCCGCTTCGACGGCGACGCGGGCTGGGACCGCGCCGTCGGCCCGATGCAGTTCATCCCCTCCACCTGGGCCTCCTGGGGCGTGGACGCCAACGGGGACGGCAAGGCCGACCCGAACAACATCTTCGACGCCGCCGAGGCGGCCGGCCGCTACCTGTGCGCGGGCGGCCGCGACCTGTCCGACCAGGCCCAGCTGGACCGGGCGGTGCTCGGCTACAACCACTCCTCCGAGTACCTGCGCACCGTCCGCAACTGGATGGCGCACTTCACCAACGGCACCCCGGTCACCACCCCGGACCGCCCGGGCACGGCGAGCCCGCTCGCCCCGCTGCTCCCCGTCACGGCGCCGAGCCCGCTGGCGCCGCTGCCGCCGAGCCCGACCACCGGCTCGCAGCCGGCCACCACCACGCCGTCCGGGACCCCGTCCACCACGACGCCCACCGGCACGGCGACCGGCACCCCGACCGGCGCACCGTCGCCCACCGCGACGCCGTCCGGCGAGCCCTCGCCCTCCGCGACCGCCTCGCCCTCGGGCCGGCCGAGCACCGCTCCGTCCGGCGGCACGAGCCCCAGCGCGACCGCCACCCCGACCGACACGCCCACCACGCCCACCACCACGCCGTCCGGCACCCCGACCGAAACCCCCACCGGGACCCCGTCGACGACGCCGAGCGGTACCCCGAGCGCCACCCCGACGGCGACGCCCACGGAGACGCCCACCGGCTGCGCCACGCCGACGGACACCCCGACCGGCACCCCGAGCGCGAGCGCGAGCCCGTCCGCGAGCGCCACCCCGAGCGCGACGACGACCCCGACCGGCCCCGGCTGCCCCGCGCCGACCGCGCCGACCAGCACGACGCCCACCACGCCGTCCGCAGCCCCGTCGGCGGACGCCGCCACCACCGCCACCCCGAGCGCCGCGCTCTCCCCCTCGGCCGCCGCCCCCTCGGCGCGCTGACCGACCCCGGGAAGCGTCCGGGCCGACACGCGGCACGGCATCGGCCCGCCCCCCGTTCGTCCGGGGAGGCGGGCCGACGCGCGCACGGGCGACGGTCCGTCAGCCGCCCTCCGGCTCCCGGGCCTCCTCGTCCTCGTCCTCGTCTTCGTCGAAGAGGATGCCGGCCGCGCGGTCGCGCTGTTCCTGCACCCGCAGCGGCACGTCCGGGTCCCAGTCCGAGGTGCGCGGCAGTTCCGGTCCGTCCGGCCCGAGGCGGACCACCGGCTCGACCCGGACCAACCGGAAGCGGCGGCTGCCCGCCCGCACCTCGTCGGCCCGCTCGGCGTCCAGCCGGTCGGCTGCCTCCGCGTACCGGACCAGCTCGTCCTCGCCGAGGGCCGGGTCCAGGCGGGGCGCGTACTCCCGCAGATAGGCGGCCAGGCTGTCCCGCGCGCCCTGCGGCGTCTCGCAGGCGCCGGTCATCGGCCCCCAGCGGCCGTCCCGGTACTCGGCGACGGCGCAGTGCGCCGGCAGGACCATCACATTGGGGTAGAGGTGCGAGGCGAGCCGTGCCTCGGCCCGGACGTCCTCCGGGATGAACCGGCCGGTCGGCACCAGCGCCATCATGTCCAGCCGCAGGATCCCGTCGACCAGCGTGACACCGGCCGCCGGGTCGATCACGAAGCCCGTCACCCGGGAGGGCAGCCGGTGCCCCTGGCCGACCGCGGCCGGGTCGGGGTCGGTGGGCCGGGGCGGCTCGATGCCGTCCGGGCCCGAGCGCAGCACCTGCTCGGCGCGGAAGACGCGGAAGTCCCGGCCGGCCACCGAGATCTCGTCCAGCGCCTCCCACTCCAGCCGCTCGTAGGCCTCGGTGTAGGCGGTGCGCTCCTCCTCGGTGAGGTCCCAGGGGGCGGCCGTCGTCGCGCCCGGTTCGGCCAGGGCCCAGGTGCGGAAGGTGTGGCCCAGGCCGTCACGGGCCCCCTGCGGGGTACTGGCATGGAACCGGAGGATCCTCCAGGCGCCCGTGCCGGTGCGCTCCAGGCTGCCGAAGACGGGCGGCATCATCACCAGGTCCGGGTACTTCTCGCGCGATGCCCAGGCCTCCAGGCCGGCCACCGCGGCCACCGGATCGTCGGTGCAGGTGACCCGGATGGTGAGGTGCGCGGGTAGCTGCACAGCGTCATCGTCCATGCGGCCAGTGTTAGCGGACGTGCGCAGAGCACGCAGGCTAATCGCGGAACTCCACCCGACCGGGCAGGACGGCGTTCCCGGACCGGCCGACCGGGGTTCCGGTCGGCCGTCCGGTCGATCCGTCAGAGGTGCTTGACCAGCTCCGGCATGAGGTCCTGGAAGGTGCGCCCGCTGGCCGGCTGCCCGATCGCGGTCATCTGCCAGCCGCCCGCGGCGCGCTGCACCTTGGCCATGATCTGCGCGGTGTACGCGCCGCCGCCGGTGAGCGTGTAGCGGGCCAGCTCGGTGCCGGTCTGGGTGTCGACCAGGCGGCAGAAGGCGTTCTCGACCTCCTGGAAGGTCTGGCCGGTGAACGAGTTGACGGTGAAGAGGATCTGGTCCACCTCGGCCGGAACGGCGGTGAGGTCGACGGTGATGGTCTCGTCGTCGGTCGCGTCGCCGGCGCCGCCGGTCAGGTTGTCGCCACTGTGCCGCACCGAGCCGTCGTTGCTGGTGAGGTGCTGGAAGAAGACCACGTCGACCGGCTTGCCCCCGGCGAACAGCACCGCCGAGGCGTCCAGGTCGATCTCCTGGCCGGCGAACAGCTTCGCCAGGAAGCCCTTCTTCTGCACGGCACGCCAGCCGAGGCCCATCCGGACCACGCCCAGTCGGCCGCCGCCCGGCTTCTCCAGGCTCAGCTTCTGACCCTTCGCCAGCGAAACGCTCATCGCGCCCTCCTCGTTGCTCGCCTGCGCGCGCCTCGAATCTACAGCACTGTAGATCTTTTCGCGCCCCGCGTACGCCCTCGTCCCGGGACACCTGCATACCCCGCGGACGCCCCCCGGATGCGGATCCCCCGCCGACGCCGGCTCAGTTCGTCGCCCGCTCCAGGCGGACCAGGGCGTCGACGGCCTCCGCCTCGCCCGCCGGGCGGCGGACCCGCTCGGCGCGCACGGTGCGCAGGCCCGAGCCGGCCAGGTCGGCGAGGACGTCGTCGGGCGTGAACAGCACCGCCGGGTCCTGGGGGCCGCCGACGCCCTCGGCCAGGTTGGCGGAGTCGTGGCCGACCACCAGCAGGGTGCCGCCGGGGGCGAGCGACTCCGCCGCGCGGCGCAGCGCGGCCCGGCGGTCCTCGGCGGGGAGCTGGAGGTAGGCGACGAGGACCAGGTCGTAGCCCTCGGGCGGGGCCTCGAAGGCGCGGGCGTCCCCGTGCCGCCAGGTGAGGCGGTCGGCGACCTCGTCGGGCAGCGCGGCGGTGAGCCGTTCGGCGCGGCCGAGGGCGACGGTCGAGAAGTCCAGGCCGGTGACCTCCCAGCCGCGGTCGGCCAGCCACATGCTGTTGCGCCCCTCCCCTGCGGCGAGGTCCAGGGCGGTTCCGGGGGCGAGCCCGGCGAGCTCGCGGACCACCCAGCGGTTGGGTTCGGTGCCCCAGACCAGCTCGCTCGCGGCGTAGCGGTCGTCCCAGGCGCTGCTGTCCATGACCCGTTCTCCGTTCGACGCGGGACCTCTCGGGAGGCCACCGTACCGGGCCGGGGCTCGTCGCACCGGTCGTGCGGCAGCGGACGGTCCGTCCACCGGACACCCTTGACGGCGAATATTGGTCCAGTCCAATCTGTGATGTCGTGAGCGCAGCGGCCCCGGGCCGTTCCGCGCCACGCACACGCACGCCCTGCCGCATCCTGCCCTGCCGCACGTGTACACCCGACCGCGCGCCCCCACAGTGCCCGGTTCGGCTCCCTCGGCCCACCCGGGCCATCGCACCGCCGGAACCCCCACTCCTCCGGAGGACCACCGCATGCACGACCGTGTCATGTCCGCGCGCCCCGCTGAGCGCCGGGCCGTCGCCCCCCGCCGCCGGGCGCTCGCGCTCGCCCTGGCGGCCACGCTCAGCACCGGCAGCGCCGCCATCGCGCTCTCCCTCAACACCGCCTCGGCCGCCCCCGTCAACCTGCTCGCCAACGCCGACCTGGAGACCGGCACCCTGGCCGGCTGGAGCTGCGCCAACGGATCGGTCGTCACCACCCCGGTGCACGGCGGCAGTTACGCCCTCAACGGCGCCGCCTCGGCGTCCGACACCGCGCAGTGCCAGCAGACGGTCACCGTCCTGCCGAACACCACGTACACCCTGGCCGGCTGGGTCCGCGGCAGCTACGTCTACCTGGGCGCGACCGGAACCGGCGTCAACTCCCAGGCCTGGTCGCCCAGCGCGACCGGCTGGACGCAGCTGAGCAGCACCTTCACCACGGGCGCCAACACCACCTCGGTGACCGTCTTCACGCACGGCTGGTACGGCACCGGCGCGTACCAGGCCGACGACCTCAGCCTGACCGGCCCGGCGGGCCCGACCGGCACGGCCAGCCCGACCGCGACCAACAGCCCGACCGCCACCAGCAGCCCCACCGCGACGAACAGCCCGACGGCCACCAACAGTCCCACGGCCACCAACAGCCCGACCGTGACGCCCACCGCCACCTCGACCGGCACCGGCCCCACCGGGGACGGCAAGGTCACCACGCCGACCGGCCTCACCGTCACCAAGGTCACCCACAACGCCGTGGTCCTCAAGTGGCAGCCGTCCACCGCGACCGCCGGCGACGACCCGGTCGCCTACAAGGTGTACGCGGGCGACCAGTTGGTGGCCACCTCGATGGGCACCTCGGTGGCGGTCAGCTCGCTGCTGCCCACCCGCGGCTACACCTTCACCGTCCAGGGCTACTCCGGCACCCACGCCTCGGCCCAGTCCGCCCCGGTGGCCACCACCACCGCCGCGGCGCCCGCCAACAGCCCCTTCCGCGCGGCCTACTTCGACCAGTGGGGCGTCTACGAGAACGCGTACCACGCGAAGAACGTCGACACCAGCGGCTCGGCCGGCAAGCTGGACGTCATCCAGTACGCGTTCGCCAACATCCACCCGACCAACCTGACCTGCTTCCAGGCGGTCAAGGCCTCGGACTCGGGCAACGAGAACAACCCGAACGCCGGTGACGGCGCCGGCGACGCCTACGCCGACTACCAGGCCGACTACAACGGCGCGACCAGCGTGGACGGCACCGCCGACACCTGGGAGCAGCCGCTCAAGGGCAACTTCAACCAGCTGCGCCAGCTGAAGGCCAAGTACCCGAACCTGCGGTTCACCATCTCGCTCGGCGGCTGGACCTACTCCAAGTACTTCTCGGACGCGGCCGCCAGCGACGCCTCCCGCAAGAAGTTCGTCTCCTCCTGCCTCGACATGTTCCTCAAGGGGAACCTGCCCACCAACGTCGCCGGTGACCCGGCGGGCGGCACCTCCGCGGCGGCCGGCCTGTTCGACGGCATCGACATCGACTGGGAGTACCCGGGCTCGGCCGGCGGCCACACCGGCAACCACTACTCCCCCGCCGACAAGCAGAACTTCACCCTGCTGCTCAAGGAGTTCCGCACCCAGCTGGACACCCTCGGCAACGCCCAGGGCAAGAAGTTCCTGCTGACCGCGGCGCTGCCCAGCGGCCAGGACAAGATCGCGCAGCTGGAGACCGACAAGATCGGCGCGTACCTGGACTACGCCGATGTCATGACCTACGACATGCACGGCGCGTGGGACGCCAAGGGCCCGACGAACCACCAGGACCCGCTGCACGACAGCCCGGCCGACCCGACCACCCCGATCACCCCGGGCAACCGCAAGTACAACGTCGACACCACCATCACCGCGTACACCTCCGGCCTGCCGGAGTACGGCATCGCGGGCGGGTTCCCGGCGAACAAGATCGTGCTGGGCGTGCCGTTCTACTGGCGCGGCTGGACCGGCGTGCCGGCCGGCAACAACTTCGGCCTGTACCAGAGCGCGACCGGCCCGACCCCGGCCAAGCCGCTGAGCGCGGAGGCCGGCCTGGCCGCCTGGAAGGAGCTCAACCCGACCGCCGCCAACACCCACTGGGACCCGGTGACCGAGTCCTCCTGGGTGTACGACGGCACCAACTTCTGGACGGGTGACACCCCGCAGGCCGTCCAGGCCCGCGGCGCGTACGTGAAGAGCAAGGGCCTGGCCGGGATGTTCGCCTTCTCCCTGGAGAACGACGACGCCTCCGGCACCATGCTCAACGCGATGAGCAGCAGCCTGAACTGACGCGCCGACGCCCGCGTCAGCGGCCCCGGGGGGCCGACCGGTGGTGGTGCACCGGCCGGCCCTCCGGGGCCCGGGCGTCCTCGGGGCCCGTCGGCCGCCCACGGGCGGCCGATCAGCGCTCCGGCACCGGGTCGACGCCGTCGCCGCGCCGGGGCACGCCGGGGCGGCAGCGCAGCAGCCGGCCAGCGGTGAGCCGGGCGCCGCGCAGCGCGCCGTGCCGGTGCAGCGCCTGGACGGCGTAGGTCGAGCAGGTCGGGGTGTACCGGCAGCAGGCCGGACGCTTCGGGCTGATCTCGGTGCGGTAGTGGCGCACCGCGCCGTACAGCACCCCGGCGGCCAGGCCCCGCGGCGGGGGCGCGGCCGGGTCCGCACCGTGCGCCGAGCGCCGCGTCCGGCCGCTGGAGAGGGCGAACCGGATACCCGCCATCATCACCGGGAAGAGGGCGATCAGACAGGGACCGTCGCACCCGCCGCCGCCCCCGCCACCGCAGCCGCCACCCCCACCGCTGCCACCACCACCGCCGCTGCCGCTCGTGCCGCTGCCGCTGCCGGTGCAGCCGGGCGGGAGGCAGTCCGTCGGGTCGTTGTCCTTCTTCTGCTGCCCGTGCCTGCGCAGGTACGCCTTCCACTCCTGCTGCCGGCGCTTGCGCCTGCGCCGCTCCTCGGGCGGCAGCCACCACCAGGCGCGTCCAGGGCGTCGGGTCGTCGGGAACTGTTCGCCCTGGGCGGGCTGCTGGTGGGACAACGCTGGCGGTTCCTCTCGGCGCACGCACGCCGGGGCCGACCCCCAACGGCTCGATCAGACTATCGAAGGCCGTCGGCACGGGGGTCGGCCCGCAGGAGGATCCGCAGGGCGCTCAGCCGCTTCCGCCACCGAGGTGCGGGAACAGGTCGGTGAAGGTCTGGGTGGTGACCGAGACGCTGCGGCCGAACGGGTCGTCGAAGTCCCAGATGAGGAACAGCAGGAAGGCGATCAGCGCGCTGAACGCGCCGGCCAGCAACAGCTCCCGCCGGGAGCGCCGGATCTGCAGGGCGAACACCATGCCGACCGTCACCACGGCGCCCACGATCAGGCCGAACCAGACCACGCCCGGCATGGTCGGGCCGGCGTTCTGCCCGCGCGCGTTGCGGGCGTCGTCGGCGATGCTGATCCGGTCCATGATCGGCTGGTAGGCCTGGGCCTCCAGGTCGGAGGCCGGGGCGCGGGTCGCGACGTCGCTGCGCAGCTTCGCCAGCAACTCGGTGCCCCGGGCGGAGATCTCGCCGTTCTCGCGCATGTACGTCCACTCCACGTCCACCACGTAGGAGACGTAGGCGTCGACGTCGGCGCGGACCTTCTCCCGGAACTCCACCGGGTAGACCTGCGCCCGCTCGCTCACCTCGTGCAGCGACTGCGCCTCGCGGAAGACGTCGTCCTGCGCCACGCCGCGGGCCTCCCAGACGCCTGCGATGGCGAGGCCGAGCACGATCGCGTAGACCACGCCGATCATCATCGTCATGTACTCGATGACGTCGGGCGTCTCGTCGGTGTCCTCGTCCGCACCGGCGCGGCGGTGCCTCAGCAGCACCACCGCCACCACGACGGCACAGGCCGCCAGCATGGCGATGGCCAGCGCCAACCACTCGGACATGGGAACTCCTCTCTCGGTCGGGGATCGACAGGGTCGATCGGAAACAGTCGGGACCGTTCGTCGGGCCGGGTGGGGTCCGACGAACGGGGAGTGAAGAGGTAGGGGGAGGCGGCGTCAGGAGCCGCTGGATCCGCTGGAGCCCCGGGAGCTCCTGCCACCGCCGCGACCGGAGCGGCCGCGTGGGCGCAGCGCTGCCGCCGCCAGTACGGCGGGCACGGTGACCACCAGCATGGTCCGGGTCGTCGAGCCGCCGTGGTGCCGCTCCGGCGCCTGGACGGGCGGGGCCTGCGGGACGGGCCGCAGCGTCGGGGCCGGCCGCACCGGGCTGGGCGACGGGGGCTCCGGGGACGGGGGCTCCGGCGACGGGGCGAGATGGTCGGCGGCGGCGCGGGCGTCGGGGGCGACCCGCGTGTCGGCCGCGGCGGCGCGGGCGGTGCGGACGAGGCGGGGGCCGCGGCGGGCGGCCGCGCGCAGCGGGCGGCGGGCCTCCAG